>CASEFF010000143.1 GCA_949287115.1 uncultured Bacillota bacterium
CGGAGTCGACACCGTCGGCGCGATGGTCGTGTTCAACGGCCTTGCACCGGACAAGAGCAGTTACAGGAAGTTCCGCGTAAGGACGGTCTCGGGTCAGGATGACTACGGAGCGATGAAGGAAGTGCTTTCCCGCCGTTTCATCAGGATGTTCCGTGGAGATGCGGCTTTTGAGCAGCTTCCCGACGTGATATTCATGGATGGAGGAAAGGGTCACGTTTCAACGGCTCTTGAGGTGATAGAAGAGACGGGACTAGATATACCGGTCGTCGGGATGGTCAAGGACGACCGCCACAGGACCAGAGCGCTGGTTTACAGGAAGCCGGGCGGAGATGGTCGGGACGGCAGAGAAGATGAGTTCTGCGAGATCTCGCTGAAGGGGAGGCCGATGCTGTTTAAATACATAGGCCGCATACAGGAGGAAGTGCACCGGTTCGCGATAGAGTATCACCGCAGTCTGAGGAACAGGAACGTCTCAAGATCGGTATTAGACGATATAAAGGGCATAGGCCCCGCGAGGCGATCGGCGCTTCTGGAGCATTACGGCAGCGTGGACGCCATAAAGAAGGCTTCTGCCGAAGACATGGAAAAGCTGCCGGAGATGAACGCCGCAGCAGCGGAAGCGGTGTGGAGATATTTTCATCCGGAAGATTGATGACGTATAATGTGTATGAAGCAAGATAGTTCAATATTCTATTGCTAAAAACCATGGGTGATGGTATAGTAATGCGTATAAGAAGGAACATTTTTGATACGGAGGAAAGCCATGGCAGATAACAAGGAATTGTACGGATATGAAGAGGAAGATATACTCACCCTCGAATTCGATGACGGTGAGGCTGTAGAGTGCGGCATACTCGGTGTATTCGATGCCCTCGATAAGGAGTATATAGCTCTCAATCCGCTGGGAACGGAAGATGTTTATATCTACGGCTATGAAGAAGACGATGACGAGTTTGAACTCAAGGACATCACCGATGACGAGGAATTCGAAAAGGTAGTCGCCGAATTTGAAAAACTGGCCATAGAGGAAGTATAGCGCGTTTGCGCCGTTTGAGAAAACGATGGATTGCGACCGGCAGGAGTCTGACTGTGGATTTACTGTCGGTTTTTCATATTATTGACAAAAATAAAATATATAGTATTTTTGTAAGGTTTAATATAAAATAGTTATATCTATACATAAGAAACATTACGATACAGATACGACATACGAAAGGAAGATGACAATGGGTATATTGGCGGAAAAAGCTCTGGAAAATCACAAGAAGAAAAAGTACAACTGCGCACAGGCGGTGGCGTGTGCTTTTTGCGAAAAGCTGGGGCGCGACGAGAAAGAGGTCTTTGAGATGATGGAAGCCTTCGGCCTCGGCATGGGCACGATGGGAACGTGCGGCGCCGTATCGGCCATGGCTGCCGTAGTGGGCATGGTGGGATCGGACGGCAATCTCGATGCTCCCAAGACGAAGAAGGAATGCTACAAAGCGATGAAGGGGCTGACGGAAAAGTTCAAGGAAAAGAACGGGACTGTTATATGCAGAGAGTTGAAGGGGATAGATACGAAGAAAGTAATCAGGAGCTGCGACGGATGCGTTCAGGATGCGGCGGAGATACTGGAGGAGTATCTGGATAACAGAGAGTAAGGAGTGTGACTATTGAACAGCAAAAAGTATAAAGACACGCTGTACCGTATGAGGTACATAAACGATCTCAGGGATCTGATATATTCCAGCGCAGAGCTGTTCGGAGAAAAACCGGCGTTTCTCGTGAAGGACGTACCGGGAGGAAAGTACCGGCCCATATCGTACATAACCCTCAGGGAGGACATAAACGATCTGGGAACGAAGCTGACTGAGATGGGTCTTACCGGCAAGAAGGCGGCCATAATAGGCGAAAACAGCTACAAATGGGTGGTGACTTATCTGGCCGTAGTAAACGGGACAGGCGTGATAGTGCCTCTCGATAAGGATCTGACACCGGTGGAGATCGGCAACCTGCTGGAAAGGGCCGAGGTCGATGCCGTGTTCTTTTCCGGAAAGATGGAAAAAAAAGTGGAGGAAGCTCTGGAAGCGAAGCCGCGCGATGTCATAAAGATCAACATGGACGGAAAGGATGAGAACGGAGTCTGTCCGAACGGAACTTTTTGCTGGGATGCACTGCTGGCGGAGGGAAAAGATCTCCGAAGCGAAGGCAGCAGGGATTTCGTGGATGCCATAATAGACCGGGAGGCCATGTGCGCCCTGCTCTTTACATCAGGGACCACGGGAAAATCCAAGGGCGTGATGCTTTCGCATAAGAACATCTCGGCTAACGTGTACAATATGTCGAAATTCGTCAAGATAAGAGAGCCGGGCGGCGGTCTGTCGGTACTGCCGATGCACCATACGTATGAGCTGACTTGCCACGTGTTCACCGGACTTTATCAGGGGATGTTCATAGCCATATGCGAGGGACTGCGGTATATACAGCAGAATCTCAAGGAAAGCCGTGCAACGGTGATGCTGGGCGTTCCGGCCGTTTTTGAGACCATGCATAAAAAGGTATGGAAGCAGGCGGAGGCTTCCGGGATGGCCGGCAGGATGAGAAAGATGATGACGATCGCCAGAAAGACCGGTATTTTCAACAATCAGGACATCATGAGGAAGGTGTTCTCGAAAATACACGTGAGTCTGGGCAACAACATAGAGCTGCTGATATCGGGAGGCGCGGCGATAAATCCTCAGGTGATAAGGGATTATGAAGCTATGGGGCTTCCGATGATACAGGGCTACGGCATGACGGAAAACGCGCCGATAATAGC
>CASEFF010000144.1 GCA_949287115.1 uncultured Bacillota bacterium
AGACGCGAAGTGATGGAGGAAGTCGGACTTGAAGTGAAGAACCTTAAGTATTTCGGCAGTCAGCCGTGGGGCTTTTCCGATTCGCTGATAACCGGATTCTTTGCGGAACTCGACGGCAGCGACGAAGTGAAGGTGGACAGGCGCGAGCTGGCGGAAGCGGTCTGGGTGGAGCGAAGCGAGATACCTCCTCAGATGATCGACATGAGCATCACGGCAGCCATGCTGGAGGCATTCAGAGAAGGCCGGGCGTGATGACGGCATTATATATCCCTACAGTCCTTCGCTCATCTCTGCCACTTTCAGCATGATGGCGCATTCTATTCTCTTCTTGTGGAGCTGACACCCCAGATCGTAGACACCGGTGATGGAGCTGGTCGTATGATATGCGTTGGCTGCGCATCCGCCGCTGCAGTAAAGCTTTGCAAAGCAGTCGGCACATTCCTCATGGGAATAGACGTTGCAGCTCTTGAACTCATCGCAGATGCTGTCGTTGGTGATGCCGTCGTAGATGTTGCCGAGGAGAAAACGTTCCTCTCCGACGAACTGATGGCACGGGTAGAGGTCACCTGTCGGTGTGACAGCCACGTATTCGGTGCCGACGCCGCAGCCCGATACGCGCTTTACGATGCACGGGCCGCCTGTAAGGTCGATCATGTAGTGGTAGAACGTGAAGTCCCGGCCCTTACCTTCCCGCTTCCGCTCCAGCATTTCGCAGGCGAGACGCTCGTATTCCGAAAGGAGCTTGGGAATATCGGACTCTTTCAGGGCATACGGCGCGTCGGGAGGAGCCACTACCGGCTCTATGGAAAGCTCCTTAAAGCCCAGATCCGCCATGTGGATCACATCGCTGGCAAAGTCGGTATTATAATGGGTATACGTGCCCCGGACGTAGTAATCGCGCTGGCCTCTCGATGCGGCCAGCTTTTTGAATGCCGGGAGTATGGCATCGTATGTGCCGCCTCCGTCCGGCATCTTTCTCATGTTGTCGTTGACGTCTTTTCTGCCGTCGAGGCTTATGACCACGTTGCCCATCTCTCTGTTGAGAAATTCTATCGTATCGTCGTCCAGCAGCAGTCCGTTGGTCGTAAGGGTGAAGCGGAAGTTCTTGCCGCATTCCTTTTCGCGGCTGCGGCCGTATGCTACCAGCTGCTTTACGACATCGAGATCCAGCAGAGGCTCGCCGCCGAAGAAATCGACTTCCAGATTGTGTCTCGTGCCGGAATTTTCGATGAGCCAGTCGAGAGCTCTCCTGCCCGTATCGTAGCTCATGATGGCACGTTCGCCGTGATATTCGCCTTCACCGGCAAAGCAGTATCCGCATCGCATATTGCAGGCATGTGCAACATGGAGGCATATGGCTTTGACGACCGACTGCCTTTTCTTGAAAAGCTCTGCGCTGCCTTTGAACAGGTCCTCGGTGAACAGCTTATGCTCTGCCTTCAGTTCATCTATGTCTTCGAGGGTTTCCTCCACTTCCGAAGCCTCTATACCGTGACGTTCGGATACTGTGGCGACTATTTCGTCCCTCGGTGTGTTTTCGTAGAGCTCTATGACGTCGTAGGCCACATCGTCTACCGTATGTATGCTGCCGCTCTCGGAGTCGAGAACGATGTTGTATCCGTTCATTTTATATTGGTGTACCATTGTGTTCCCTTTCGATAAATGACTGATACATGAAAACAGCTGCACCTGTCGGCAGATGCAGCAGTCAGTATCAGTCTGTAACCATGTGTCCCGTATCAGTTCCGGTTAGTCTCTGCACTTCTCGCACTGCTGGTTGGCAACGCTGCAGGAAGTCTTGCTGGCAGACTGGCATGAAGTCTGGCATTCGCCGCATCCGCCCGTCTTGGCTGACTTTTCGAGATCACGTGATACTAATGTCTTGATCCTCTTCACTTGTGGTCCCACCTTTCTGTTATGTATTGTGATATCACTCCGTACAATGATAGCATATTATATGTCGATTGTAAAGCGCACAGAAGTCTGATAATATATGTAGTATGAAGAGCAAAAGAGAACTCAGGGAAGAGATCCTGAACAAAAGAGAAGGGCTCTCATCAGACGATGTGGAGAGCTTTTCGAAGGTCATATGCGGGAAGATCGCAGAGACGGCGTATTATGCCGATGCTGCGGATATCTGCGTCTATATGCCCATAAGGAACGAGGTAAGGCTCGCCGGGCTCGTGAACGCGGCGCGAAAGGACGGTAAGACGCTGTGGTTGCCGCGGACGGAAGACGGTGTCATGAGGTTTTACAGGTGGGATGACGGCACGGAGATGACGAGAGGATCTTTCGGGATATGGGAGCCTGAGCCGCGTTATCCGCTCCCCGAAGACAGAGATGTGCTGGTGATAATGCCGGGAGCTGTGTTTTCGCGGGATCGTGACAGGATCGGTTATGGCGGAGGATATTATGACAGGTTCCTGAAGAACCGTGAAAACAGCCATACCATAGCTGTATGTTATGATATCCAGATAGTCGGTGAGATCCCGGCGGAACGGCATGATATCAGGCCGGACATGGTGATGAGTGAAAAGAGGACCATAGGATGCGGCGCAGGATAAGGATATTGAGGGGATGGTAAGATGAAAGACAGACATCTGATGGAACTGCTGGAGCAGTTGAAAAGCGGTGAAATAGACGTTGAGAAAGCGTACGACGAGCTGAAGGACATGCCTTTCAGGGACATGGGCTTTGCCAATGTGGACAATCACAGAGCCATAAGGACGGGGTTTCCCGAGGTCGTGTTCTGTCAGGGAAAGACACCTGAGCAGATACGCGACATCATGAAGGAGCTGGCATCCCACGGCGGCAACATAATGGGGACGAGAGCCGATCGTGAGGATTTCGAAGCGGTGAAAGAGGCGCTGCCGGAAGCGGAGTACTTCGAGACGGCACGCATCATAGCGGTCAGGGATACGAAAGCTGCGGACAGCGGGCAGGAGGACGGCCGTGAGGAAAAGGGGTCGGTCGTCGTGGTGACTGCCGGAACGGCGGATATCCCGGTCGCCGAGGAAGCTGCGGTAACGGCGGAGATCCTCGGCAATGCCACAGACAGGATATATGATGTGGGAGTTGCCGGCATACACAGGCTGTTTGCAAAGCTGGACAGGATAAGAAAAGCGGATGTCGTCATAGTGGTGGCGGGAATGGAAGGCGCACTGGCAAGCGTCGTGGGAGGTCTTGTGGATTCGCCGGTCATAGCCGTCCCAACCAGCATAGGATACGGATCAAATCTGGGAGGCCTGTCGGCACTGCTCTCCATGCTCAACAGCTGTGCCAACGGCGTGGGGATAGTGAACATAGACAACGG
>CASEFF010000145.1 GCA_949287115.1 uncultured Bacillota bacterium
CCATGGCTCTGAAAGACGAAGCCGTGTTCATGGGCACCGGCAAGCTGCCCCAAAGACCCATCTCACCTCTCAAGGAGGAAATGGAGCTCCACGGCTGCCGTTTCACCATGGGGCGCGACATCGACCGGGCAGGCGGCAGCCGCCACAAGGAGATCTGCTCCATACGCGGCAGGCTGACGGCGGGCAGCTATCGTCTCGCCGGAAACGTCAGCTCCCAGTTCATAACGGGACTGCTGATGGCCCTTCCTATGCTGGATGGCGACAGCACGCTGGAATTGACAACCCGGCTGGAATCGGCAGGATACGTGGATCTGACCCTTGACGTGCTGAGGGATTTCGGCATAACCGTAAAGACGGGCGTTTCCGCTGACGGATTCCTGCTCTATGAGATCCCCGGCAGGCAGACGTACATGGAACCTGCGGAGCTGAAAGTGCAGGGCGACTGGTCCAATTCGGCGTTCTGGCTGGCCGCGGGAGCTCTCGGCGGCGATGTCACGCTGACGAGCCTTGATATTTCATCCTCGCAGCGGGACAGGGAGATCGTCGATATACTGCGGCAGATGGGCGCTGACATATCTGTCGCGGAAAGCGGAGCAGGCGTTTCCGTGAGATGCACGGGACGCCGCCTCGAAGGCGTCGAGACGGACGGTTCACAGATACCGGTCCTCGTGCCGGTGCTGGCTGCCGTCATGTCCCTGGCAGACGGCGCTTCCATGATAACAAACGCCGAACGCCTCAGGATAAAGGAATCCAACAGGCTTCACACCGTGTTCGACTTCCTCTCACGACTTGGTGCGGATATAACGGACGGAGGCTCGGGACTTTCCATAACGGGGCGTAGCGCTCTCGACGGCGGCGGCGTATACGGTCACAACGATCACCGCATCGTGATGGCCGCCGCCATCGCATCGTGCGGATGCGCAGGCCCTGTCATGATAAAGGGCGCCGAAGCCGTGAGAAAATCCTATCCTTCTTTCTTTGAGGATTTCGCCGCATTGGGCGGCGACGTCCGGGAGGTGTGACATGAGATCGACTATAGGAAAAAACATTAGAGTCACCATATGGGGCGGCTCTCACGAACCGGCCATCGGGGTGGATATCACCGGCATCCCGATCGGTACGGAAATAAATATGAAAGAACTTACTGCTTTTTTAAAGCGACGCGCTCCGGGCAACAGTTTCTTCGCGACGAAACGCAAAGAACCCGATATACCGGTACCGGTCGGCGGACTTGCCGCCGCGGACGTTTCAACGGAACATTCAACGGGATCTTCAGCTGGAACTTCAGCGGAAACTTCTTCGAAGGACATACTGGTGACAACGAACGAAACCATATCCTTTAAGATCGAAAACACCGATACGCGGTCTTCCGACTACAGGACGCTGAGATCCGTTCCAAGGCCGGGCCACGCCGACTACACGGCGCGGCTCCGATACGGCGACGACCTCAACATGGCAGGCGGCGGACCTTTTTCCGCAAGGATGACGGCTCCCCTCTGCATAGCGGGCGGCATAGCCATGCAGATCCTTGCCCGCGAAGGTATCACCATAGGCGGCCACATCTACTCGATCGCAGACGCGAAGGATACTCCCTTCGATCCGGTGAACACAGACGCCGCACTGCTCGCCTCGCTGAGGGAAAAGGATATGGCGGTCATTTCCGATGAAGCCCGAACGGAGATGCAAAAGCGGATATGGCTGGCGATGGAAGACCGCGATTCGGTCGGCGGCATCGTGGAGGTCTGCGGACTGGGCGTCCCAGCCGGCATAGGCGGTGCCATGTACGACGGTCTGGAAAGCACGCTGACGCCCATATTCTTCGGCATCCCCGCCGTTAAAGGCGTGGAATTCGGCGCGGGGTTCGATGCGACGCGGCTGCGCGGCTCGGAAAACAACGATCCTTTCTTTTTCGAAGGAGATCGCGTAAAGACGAAGACCAACAATCACGGCGGTATCCTGGGCGGCATAACGACGGGTATGCCTCTCATAGCGAGGCTGGCGTTCAAGCCGACGCCGTCCATCGCGCGACAGCAGGATTCCGTCGACCTTGAAAAAGGACAGGACACAAAACTCAGAGTAAAAGGCAGACACGACCCTTGCGTGGTCGTAAGAGCCGTTCCCATCGCGGAGGCGGCCCTTGCCCTTGGAATATTGGATAGCATGATGGAGGTAAAACGATGACAGAAAAAAATCTTGACCAGATGAGACAGAACATAGACAGGATAGATTCACAGATGGTCGACCTGTTCAGGGAGCGTATGGAAACATCGCTGGAAATCGCCAAATACAAGAAAGAACACGATCTTCCGGTATTCAACGACGCCAGAGAGAAGGAAGTCCTTCACAAGATCTCCGAGCAGATCGGCGAACCGTTTGACGGCTACGCACGCCTGCTCTTCAACACCATATTCGACGCCAGCAGGTCGTGTCAGAACAACTTTCTGGCGAGGAGATCGGATCTGGCCGAAAGGATAGAAAAGGCGCTGAACGACACGCCCGACCTCTTTCCGAAAAAGGCGGTGGTCGCCTGTCAGGGCGTAGCGGGATCCCATTCGCAGGCCGCATGCGAAAAGCTCTTTGAAGTTCCCAGCATCATGTTTTTCAACAGTTTCGAAGGCGTTTTCAACGCTGTGGAAAAGGGTCTGTGTCAGTACGGCATACTTCCTATAGAAAACAGTTCCTACGGCTCTGTGGGCACCGTCTACGATCTGATGCAGAACTACAATTTCCATATCGCAAAGAGCATACGTCTCCGCGTGACCCACAACCTGATGGCAAAGCCGGGTACGAAGCTTTCCGATGTAAAGGAGATATTCTCCCACGAACAGGCCATCGGACAGTGCGGGGAATTCCTCAAATCCCTCAAAGACGTAAAAGTCACGGTCTGCGAAAACACGGCCCTTGCTGCCAGGATGGTTGCCGAAAGCGGCAGGAACGACGTCGCCGCCATCTCCTCCAGGGAATGCCTAGATCTCTACGGACTGGAACTTCTGAAAACGAATATCCAGATAAGTGACAACAACTACACCCGCTTCATTTGCATATCAAAAAACCTCGAGATATACCCGGGCTCCGACAGGATCAGCCTCATACTGTCCCTGCCGCACGTGCCGCGTTCACTCTACCGCACAATCTCCAAATTCGCGGCGCTTGGCATAAACCTTACGAAGCTGGAATCCAGACCCATCCCGGGCAGTGATTTCGAATTCATGTTTTACTTCGATCTCGATGCGTCGGTGTATTCAAAAGAGCTTATCAATCTGCTGAGCGAACTGGAAAGCCAGCCTGAGACGTTCCTGTTCCTCGGCTGTTACAGGGAGATCATCTGATGCGTTACGGACTTATCGGGAAAACGCTGGCCCACAGCTATTCAAAGGAGATACACGAATCTCTTGGCCGTTACGAATACGGGCTTTTCAGCCTGTCCTCAGATGAGATGACAGACTTCATCAGAAGCGGCGACTTCGGCGGTCTCAACATCACCATACCGTACAAGAAGGACGTCATTCCCCTCTGCGACGAGGTGTCCGACCTTGCGCGCTCAATAGGCGCCGTCAACACGCTGTACTGGAAAGAGCCGGACGGTCAGGGTGGCCGGGGCGGTTCTGACGACCGGGATGCGGAAAAATCCCCGAATGAAGCAAAAACTTCCGGCGGTGCAGATGCTCAAGGCGCTCAGGACAATCAGGGCGCTCAGGGCGGGCGCATACTCGTGGGTCACAATACCGACTACGAAGGTTTTCTGTACGCGGCAAAGCGCGCCGGCATCACCCTTGAGGGGAAGACCGTGCTCGTGCTCGGCAGCGGCGGCACGTCCCTGACGGTTAGGA
>CASEFF010000146.1 GCA_949287115.1 uncultured Bacillota bacterium
CGATGATTGCCAGACCTTTTTTCTTCATCGTTTTCATCTTTCCTTCTTCCTTTCTGCGCGGTTTTCGGCCCGCGCCCTGTCTGTGATATATCTGCTGTCGTGTTACTTCTTCTTCGCATATGCTGCAGGCGGCTCATTCACCGAAAAATCACCACGCGCTGAAGCGCTGTGATTTCTGTGTTTGACCTACCAGCGGTTTGCTGCGCAAACCGGGTTAGGTCATAAAAAAAACGCCTGTCCTCTGTTCAAGGACAAGCGTATGCCTGCGGTGCCACCTTGTTTAACGCAAAAGCGTTCTCTCTGCGAAGTGCCATCACACTTCCTGCCCGTAACGCCGGCATCGCGTCTCAGCTACTGAGAACCCGTATCCCGAAATTCCCTTCCGAAAACACTGCGTCCCTTTCACCTCGCCCTCGGGGGCCCATTTGCCGAAACTGCGTCTGCCCGGATCACACCATCCCGGACTCTCTGAGAAACCGTTCTTCGGTTTTACTTCCCCGTCTTCGGTTTGAATATTAATATGTAATTATGTTATCATCTGCCACCTGAGGTGTCAAGCACTTTATCCGCACCTGATGTGACTCATCTATCGCAGTTCCTCACACATATACCGGAGATCAAATCCGCCGGCTTCATCCATCATACCCTCTATAGCGGCAAGGTCGCCCTGACCGGTCACTGCCTCAGACAGTCTGTCCACGCTCTCTATCAGTCCGGTGAACAGGCCTTCTTCAGGGAAATAACGAAACTCCCTGATATCGCAGTACTCCAGATTACAGTCATACATCATCGCATCCAGAGCATCATCGTATGTGCCGGTCACATCGTCTACCAGCCCCAGTTCCTCGGCCTGCTGCGCCGTATATATCCGCCCGTCGGCCAGTTCCCTCACCCGATCCTCGCCGAGTCCTCTGCCTTCCGCCACTATGGCAACGAACTGCTCATAAGCCTCATCTACCAGGCTCTGGAATATGGCTCGCTGTTCCGCTGTCATCGGCGCGGTTATATCGCCCATCGCCTTGTTGGCTCCCGACGTTATCGTCTCCGTCTTTATACCGTACCGTTCCAGCAGACCCGATATATCATAGATGGTTCCGACAGTCACTCCTATGGATCCCGTCCAGCAGTTCCTGTTGGCTATGATCCTGTCGGCACATGCCGATATATAATATCCTCCCGACGTGGCCTGCGAAGCAAAATACGCATATACGGGACGTCCTGTAGTCTCCTTGTATTCTCTGATGGCGAGATACAATTCATCGCTCTCGTACACTCCTCCTCCCGGAGTATTGACGAAGAGCATGAGACCCATGTTATCTTCATTTTCCGTCATGCCTTTTACGGCATCGAGAGCATAGCCGTGATCGTACGTACCGTCATCTTCGCTGATGGTCCCTTCCACGTACAGCACCCCTATGTGATCCCCGTGGACATCGGCAGCTCCGCTGTAACTTCCGGGATCTCCGGGCGCCGTTGTACGCGTAAACACGGTAACTATGCCGATCAGTACCAGTCCCGCTATTATGCAGCAGAATATGAGTATCGCCTTTTTCAGCGATGTGCCGCCCGAAGGCGCGGCTCCGTAATATACCGTGCCGCCCGCATGGTTGTTCCCGGCCGGAGCGGTATTGCCTCCGTATCCGGTACTCCCTTCGCCCGGCGCACGTTTTTCACCGCGCAGTTTACTGTGCCATACGTCTCTTGCGCGTACCTGAACACCTTCACCCTTATCATCGATGCCGGCGGCGTTTTCCTTCTTCTTTTCG
The DNA here is from genome assembly GCA_949287115.1 of uncultured Bacillota bacterium. Taxonomy (GTDB): domain Bacteria; phylum Bacillota; class Clostridia; order Peptostreptococcales; family Anaerovoracaceae; genus Lentihominibacter. The sequence goes on from CASEFF010000146.1 coordinate 1,767, forward strand.
CTGCTGTCGCCTTTATTCATTTTACGTACCCTTTCAGTATTTCATCGGCAGACTGTACGACTAAACGCGCTTTTCCTCTATCTCCTGCAGCATCGTCTCCTGCAGTTCTTCAGGCGTCATCTCCGACTGGTCTCCCGTCTTGTTGTTCCTTACCGTCAGGTTGCGGGCTTCAACTTCCTTTTCTCCGATGATACAGATGTACGGAGTCCTTTCGTTTCTCGCCTCGCGCAGCTTGTATCCTATCTTCTCGTTCCTGATGTCAGCCTCGGCCCTTATGCCGGCAGCCTCAAACTGCTTTGCGATGTCCACGGCATAATCGGCGAACTTCTCCGTAACCGTCAGCAGCTTCACCTGTACGGGAGCCAGCCACAGCGGGAACTTCCCTGCGAAGTGCTCTATCAGTATGCCTATGAACCTCTCTATGGATCCGAATATGACCCTGTGGATCATGACAGGCCTGTGCTTTTCACCGTCAGGTCCGACATAGGTGATGTCAAAACGCTGCGGCATCTGCATATCCAGCTGTATCGTACCGCACTGCCACGTCCTGCCGAGGGAATCCTCCAGGTGGAAATCCAGCTTAGGGCCGTAGAAAGCTCCGTCGCCTTCGTTTATCACGTACGGCACTCCTATGGACTCCATGGCTTCTCTCAGCGCAGTCTCGGCAGCTTCCCATTCCTCATCGGTTCCCATGGAATCGTCCGGTCTCGTGGAAAGCTCTATATGATACGTGAAGCCGAACATCCTGTACACGTCATCGATGAACTTCACGACGCCTATGACTTCGTCCTTTATCTGCTCCGGCAGCATGAATATGTGGGCATCGTCCTGAGTGAACGTCCTGACCCTCATGAGTCCGTGGAGCGCTCCCGACAGCTCGTGCCTGTGGACCTGACCCAGTTCTCCCATCCTGACAGGCAGCTCTCTGTATGACCACATCTTCCTCTTGTAGACCAGCAGCGCTCCCGGACAGTTCATCGGCTTTATGGCATAATCTTCACCGTCTATCTTCGTGAAGTACATATTGTCCTTGTAATGATCCCAGTGACCTGACGTCCTCCAGAGCTGCTCGTTCAGTATTAGAGGAGTCTTTATCTCCTGATAGCCGCGCTTTCTGTGCTCCGTCTTCCAGAAGTTCTCCAGCTCGTTCCTTATTATCATGCCGTTCGGCATGAAGAACGGGAATCCCGGTCCTTCCTCGTAGAGGGCGAACAGATCCATCTCCTTGCCTATCTTCCTGTGATCGCGTTTCTTCGCTTCCTCCAGCTTCGCTATGTAGTCGTCCAGCTCTTCCTGAGTCGGGAAGCACGTTCCGTATATCCTCTGGAGCATCTGTCTGTCGGAGTCGCCTCTCCAGTATGCTCCCGCCACGCTCTGCAGCTTTACCGCCTTTATCTGACCCGTGCTGTCCATATGAGGTCCGGCGCACAAATCGACGAAATCGCCCTGCTTATAAAAAGATATGACCTCGTCCTCCGGCAGATCCTCTATCAGCTCCACCTTGTAGTCTTCTCCCTTGTCAGCCATGAACTTTATCGCTTCTTCCCTGGGCAGCTCGAATCTTTCGAGAGGGTAGTTGGCCTTTATTATCTTCTTCATCTCCTTCTGGATCTTCAGAAGATCCTGATCGTTGAGCTTGTGCTCCATGTCAAAATCATAGTAAAAACCGTTCTCTATGGCAGGCCCTATAGCCAGCTTCGCATCCGGCCACAGCTTTTTTACAGCCTGTGCCATTATGTGAGACGTCGTATGTCTGTATTTCAGTCTCACCTGTTCGTCTTCAAAGTTTATCTTTTCCTTCGCCATCTTACCTTCTCCTCTTATATTTAATCAACCATTTGACCTTAATAACGTGCCGCCCTCATCAGCCGCCGCTTTTTTCAAGCGCCAGCTCTATGAGCCTGTCTATCAGTTCGCTGTACGGGATGCCGGTGCTCTCCCACAGCTTGGGATACATGCTTATGCTCGTGAACCCCGGCAGCGTGTTCAGCTCGTTAAGCACTACCCTGCCGTCCTTCTGCAAAAAGAAATCGACTCTGGCGAGCCCCTCACAGCCCATTATCTCGTATACCCTCACCGCTTTGTCGCGTATCTCATCTTCCTTCTCAAGTGAAAGATCTCTTACGATCCCCGTCTCGGAAGCGCTGTTTTCATACTTTGCGTTGTAGTCGTAAAACTCGTTGGCTGCGAATATCTCGCCTATGCATGAGGCCGACGGATCTTCGTTTCCCAACACGGCGACCTCTATCTCACGTCCCTCTATCATCTCTTCCACCAGGACCTTATCATCCTCTGCAAAAGCCGTCTCAAGAGCCTGCGGGAGCTGCTGCGCCGTCTTCACCTTGCTGATGCCGACTGACGATCCCGCGTTGGCAGGTTTTACGAACAACGGAAAACCGCCTCC
>CASEFF010000147.1 GCA_949287115.1 uncultured Bacillota bacterium
ATCCGGCCATAAGGGAAAAAGTGATAGAACTGCTGAACACGTGCGGCCCCGTGACGGGTCTGCTCCACGAATCGGAGATGCTGATAGCAAGGGAGATAACCAGGCACATGCCTAACGTGGAGATGTTCCGTATGCTGGGCTCGGGAACCGAGTCCGTCATGGCGGCCCTTCGTATCGCCAGGATAGCCACCGGTAAGAAGAGGATAATAAAGATAGGCGGAGCGTACCACGGCTGGTCCGATCAGATGGTATACGGTTTGAAAATACCGGGCAGCCGCGCACTGCTGGAGTCTCACGGCATAACGCCGGGAGCATACAAGAGGACCGACGAGGTACGGCCGAACGATCTTGATATGCTGGAGAAGATGCTCAGGCGCAACAGGAGAAAGGGCGGGACCGCTGCGGTCATAGTTGAGCCGGTTGGACCGGAAAGCGGTACGAGACCTGTGGCGAAGGATTACAATAAAGGCGTGAGAGAGCTGTGCGACAGGTACGGAGCGCTGATGATATTCGACGAGGTTGTCACCGGATTCAGAGTGGCGCTTTCGGGAGCACAGGGCTATTTTGACGTGGCGCCTGACCTCACCATATTCGGAAAGATAGTTGCGGGAGGTTATCCGTCGGCAGGCGGCGTGGGCGGCAAGAAGGAATATGCGGAGCTCATGGCGGCAGGCCTTGCCACCGGAAAGCACAGAGCTTACGTAGGCGGCACGCTGGCGGCAAACCCTCTTTCGTGTCTTGCCGGATACGTGGCCATAAAGGAGATCGAGAGGACGAATGCGTGCGAGATAGCCGGAAAGATGGGAGACAGGCTGTGCGACGGTCTGAAAGCTCTCATAGAGAAATACGGTCTTCCGTTCGTGGCGTACAATCAGGGCTCCATAGTGCATCTGGAATGTACGGGAGCCATGAGCTTTGACTTTTCATCCATGTGTTTCATAAAGTCGGCGCTTGGCCTTTTGAAGTACAAGGACATGATGTACGAGAGGAAGGACTCTATGGAAAAGATGGGTGCGGCGTACATGGCAAACGGCCTTGTAACGCTGGCGGGCAGCAGGCTTTACACGTCGATGGCGGATACGCCGGAGATAATAGACGAGGCGCTGGACAGGTTCGAGGAAGTGTTCAGACATGTGAAGAAGACGGACAGAGGCCTTTTGAAATAGGCGGTGAAAACAGCAGGCATAAGGGATCGCGCGGCATGACGTATCGTGTCACGCGGTCCTTTTTCCTTGTGCGGGATGCTTATTTTTGATATAGTTAAGGAAGTTATAACGGCAGGAGGACGAATATATGGATTATGAAGCGGCAATGGCCATACAGAGGATATGCACGGGCGAGAAGGCGGAGCTGACGAAAGGTCAGATAGCCGGAGAAGCCATAGATATAAAGAAGGAGACGAGAGGACTCAAACCGGAGACGGTCAGGATATGCGAGGAGTTCTACGAACGTATGAAAGCGGACGACACTGCGGAGATGTACGACGTGGACACCCTTACCGAAGCGATGGAAGCGGCGAGAGCGGAGTTTGACGCGTTCATGAAGGAGCATAAGGCGGACGATATATTCACCAGGCTGTACGACGAAGTCGGGGATTTCTTTCAGGTGCCGCCGTTCGAGGGACTTGATGACATAGAGTACGGCATACATGAAGTGTGCGTTTTTTCCATACTGGAGTACTTCACATGGAAAACGCTGCGCGGCCACGATCACGGGCTCTGCCGCGGAGAATACAGGGACTGCATAGCCAGGAGGACGTTCGAGGAAGTGGCTGACAAGTGGATCGGCGTCTTCGATGATCTGCAGTCAAGATATGAAAAGATCGAAGGAGACATGGAAGACGAGCGCGGTCTGGCCTTAAAGCTGACGGGATGCTGCATCGTCGCCGTGACGGCCATAAGGGACCAGGACGGTTTTGCCCTCGATATGGCTCAGTCGGCTGCCAATGGAAAAGCCGCGGAGATAGTTGACGCAAGGGAAAACGATACGTACAGGGAAGATGAGAGCAGCTTCACAGACAACGTTGTGAGACTGTATGACTTCGTGTACGGACAGATCAGGGAAAACAGGCAGATATCAAAATGAGCGGTAAACCGGATGAAGATCTGATATACGAGATACTTTCGGTCGTCGGGGAGATACCGGAAGGCTGCGTCGCCACCTACGGTCAGATAGCGCGTCTCATAGGAAGAGAAAGGAATGCGAGACTTGTGGGGAAGGTCCTTTCCATGGCGGATATGTACGGCGAATACCCGTGTCACAGAGTGGTGAACCACGCCGGAAAGCTGGTGCCCGGATGGGACGATCAGCGCAGACTGCTGATGATGGAAGGCGTTCCGATGAAGGATGACGACCACGTGGACATAAAAAAGTGCAGGTGGGAAGAAAGCGGCGGCTGACGTATCGTGTTGTCCCGACAACTGCTGATAACGCAGGGAGACACGTTGCCTTTTCCTATTGCAAACATATACCGTAAACACAGCAAACATATATATAAAAGTCGGCATATATAGTTGACTTTTTCCGACGATTCCTGATAAAATATTATCAACATAACAGATGAATAGAAGATCCGATTTCAGCAGGCCTTCGCTTTGGCAGAGCATGGCGGCTGGAACGATAGGGTCTGCTTGGAAACACGCAGGCCTCCCGTGTTTGGAAAGGATATATAGCCGAAGCCGTACTGACAGTATCGGTCGTTTTAGACGGATGGAGATGGCGGAGCCGGTGCATGCCGTATCAGAGATATCGACATTGTGTTGCATTATATCCTTTTCTGCGGAAAAGGATTTTTTATTTATCATTATCGTTGTTGTGCAGTTAATGTTGTGAAAACGGAGGCAATTATTATGAATTTGAAAAAGATGACTCTGAACATCAACGGCGCTGACCGTATGTTCATCTGTGATCCTGAGAAGGACACGCTGGCATCCGTACTCCGCCGACTCGGACTGACCGGAACGAAAGTAGGCTGCGGTACGGGAGTATGCGGAGCATGTTCGGTTATCCTGGACGGCAAGGTAGTGCGTTCGTGTACGAGAAAGATCAGCAAGATCGAAGAGTACAGCTCGGTTATAACAATAGAAGGTATCGGTAATCCGCTCCATCCTCATCCGCTCCAGTACGCATGGGTAAATCTGGGTGCGGTACAGTGCGGATTCTGCGTTCCGGGCTTCATCGTTTCCGCTTACGCTCTGCTTCAGGAAAACGACAATCCTACGAGAGAGGAAGTTCGTGACTGGTTCCAGAAGCACAGAAATGTCTGCAGATGTACGGGATACAAGCAGATCGTTGACGCTGTAATGGAAGCCGCCGCCATCATGAGAGGCGAGAAGACATTCGAGGATATCACTTACGACTGGTCCAAGGATGTAAAGGAAGGTTTCTACGGCAAGCCGCTCGTTCGTCCTAACGCCATGGCGAAGGCATGCGGTGTATGCGACTACGGTGATGACATCGAGCTGAAGATGCCTGCAGAATCGCTCCACGCGGTACTGGTAATGCCTATGAAGACAAACCACGCCAAGATCCTCAACATAGACATCGAGGAAGCTGAAAAGATGCCTGGCGTTGTTAAGGTCATTACAGCCAAGGATCTGGCTCCGGCCAACAAGCTGATGGCATACACGTTCTCGCCGAGAACCGTTGAATTCGAGCAGACTCACAAGCTGCTGCAGGATGAGAAGATCGTAAGATGGGGAGATCCTGTTGCCATGGTAGTGGCTGATACGAAGGATCACGCCAGAGCGGCAGCCGGCAAGGTAAAGGTAGAGCTTGAACAGCTGACCGAGTACATGAGCTATCTGGATGCTGTAAAGCCTGAGGCTGAAAGGATCCACGCTTCATTCGACAACATATACAGCCAGCAGCCTGTACTGAAGGGCGACTACGAGCACGTTGCAGAGATGATCGACGATGCCGCATATTCGGTAGAGGGAAGCTTCTACTCGTCGAGAGAGCCGCACATGTCCATCGAGGGCGATACGTGTCAGGCTTACTACGATGAGGACGGCAAGCTCTGCGTACACTGCAAGACCATGACGCTCTACTTCGACAGAGACGATATGGCTGAAGCCATCGGAATCCCTGTTGAGGATCTGCGAGTTATAGAGAACCCTACGGGCGGTTCCTTCGGATGGGCAATGAACGCCGCTTCATACGCACTGGTAGGAGCTGCCACTAAGGTAACGGGAATGCCTGTTGCACTGTCCATGACTTACGAAGAGTTCATGGCATTCTCCGGCAAGCGTTCGCCTGCTTACTTCAACGGAAGACTTGCCTGCGACAAGGACGGAAAGATCCTGGCAGGAGAATTCGATTCCGGTCTCGACAACGGAGCATATCCTGAGATGGGAGACGATAAGCTGACGAAGATCCTGAGATTCATGTTCTTCCCTTACTATGTACCTAACGTAGTGGGTCTCGCAAGAAGTGCCGTGACAAACCACAACTTCGGCGTACCTTACAGAGGATACGGAGCTCCTCAGGCATATACATGCGGTGAGGCTCTCATAGACATGATGGCCGAGAAGATCGGAATGGATCCGTTCGAATTCAGATATAAGAACATAGCAAGACCTGGAGACACCAACCTCAACCAGAGAAACTTCCTCCAGTACCCGATGGAAGAGATGATGGATACTCTCAAGCCGCTTTACGATGAAGCTGTTAAGAGAGCAAAGGCTGAGGATACTCCTGAGGTAAGAAAGGGTGTCGGCATCGCATGGGGCGGATACAACGTAGGTCTCGGCGGAGTTGACGAAGCTACCGTAGCCATCGAGCTGGTAGGCGACGGCAAGTTCAGAAAGTACGATACATGGCAGGATCAGGGCCAGGGCGGAGACGCAGGTTCGCTCGTCTGCACTCTGGAAGCTCTCAGACCTTACTTCCCTGACGTAACGCCTGACGATATCAAGGTTATCCAGACAGACAGCAAGTACTGCCCTAACACCGGTGAGTCGGCAGGATCCAGATCTCACTTTGCCAACGGTAAAGCTTCCATCGTAGCTGCCAAGATGCTGGCGGACGCTATGAGGAAGGAAGACGGAACCTACAGGACTTATCAGGAGATGATAGACGAGGGAATACCTACGAGATACGACGGACACTGGGTAGCTGCCGATGAGTGGGATTACTTCGACTTCCTCGACCCTAACGACGGAAGCGGTGAGCCTACATACGCTTACACATACGCTCTGTTCATGGCAGAGGTATCGGTAGAAACTGCTACAGGAAAGACGACTGTCGACAAGATGACATGCGTTGACTGGGTAGGTAAGGTAGGTAACATCCAGTCCGTAAACGGACAGGCATTCGGCGGAATGTCCCACGCTATCGGATTCGCCCTTCAGGAGAACTACGAGGATGTCAAGAAGCACAACAACATGCTGAGAGCAGGCGTTCCTTACATCAAGGATATACCTGACGACATGGTAGCCATCCACATGGACGGATACGATGAGAGAGGACCTTTCGGTTCGTCCGGAGCTTCCGAGGCGTTCCAGTCCTCAGACCACGTGGCTGTTATCAACGCTATCAACAATGCCTGCGGCGTAAGGATCTACGATCTGCCTGCATCGCCTGAAAAGGTAAAGGCCGG
>CASEFF010000148.1 GCA_949287115.1 uncultured Bacillota bacterium
GGACTTGCTGCCGGAACAAATCCTTTAAAGTTCTTTGAAGTTCAATGTTCCGATGTTTTGAGACATCCCGATAGAACTATTTCTTGAGCCAGCTCATCATCTTTCTAAGCTCTTCGCCTACCTTGCACAGCAGGTGGGAGGCTTCCTTCTGTCTCGTAGCGAGGAACCTTGCCTTGCCGCCTGCGTTGAATTCCTGTATGAACTCGCTGGCGAAGGTTCCGTCCTGTATCTCGGAGAGGACTTTCTTCATTTCCTTCCTCGTATCCTCGGTGATTATCCTCTTACCCGTTCTGTAGTCGCCGTATTCGGCAGTATTGGAGATGGAGTATCTCATCTTGTCGAAGCCGCCCTCATTGATGAGGTCAACGATCAGTTTCATTTCGTGGATACACTCGAAGTAAGCCATCTCAGGCTCGTAACCGGCTTCTACCAGCGTGTCGAATCCCGCCTTCATCAGCTCGGTAACGCCGCCGCAGAGAACTGCCTGTTCGCCGAAGAGGTCTGTCTCGGTCTCTTCCTTGAACGTAGTCTCGAGTATGCCCGCACGGCCTGCGCCGATACCGCTGGCATATGCCAGAGCGTAGTCCTTTGCTTTTCCGGAAGCATCCTGATAAACGGCGATAAGGCTTGGAACTCCCTTGCCTTCAACGTACTGGCTCCTTACTGTGTGTCCCGGTCCCTTTGGAGCGACCATGATGACATCCAGGTACGGCGCCGGCTTGATCTGGTTGAAGTGGATGTTGAAGCCGTGAGCGAACATGAGGACGTTGCCTTCCTTCATGTGCTTTTCTATCTGGTTCTTGTAGATGGAAGCCTGAAGCTCGTCCGGAGTGAGGATCATTACCACATCTCCCGCCTCGGCGGCTTCTTCGATGCCTACGACTTTAAGTCCGGCAGCCTCAGCCTTTGCGGTGTGAGCCGAACCCGGTCTCAGTCCCACTACTACGTTTACGCCGCTCTCGTGGAGGTTCATGGCGTGAGCGTGGCCCTGACTTCCGAAGCCGATTATGGCGACTGTCTTTCCATCCAGAAGTGATAAGTTGCAATCCTGGTCATAATATTTTTTGATCATTTTTTCCGTCTCCTTTGTATTGTATATTTATTATTGTTGACAATGGTTATTCTTCGTGCCAGCTGGCGCCTCTGCCTATGCCGGTGATACCTGTACGGCAGACCTCGGCTATCTCGTGGCAGCTCATCATATCCATGAAGGCGTCCAGTTTGTTGGAATCGCCCGTTATTTCTATTATAAGGCTGTTTTTGGAAAGGTCAACTATTCTGCCCCTATATATTTCAACAATTTCCTTTATTGCGGACCTTTCCGTCTTATCGGCCTTTACCTTCATCAGCAGAAGCTCTCTGTAGATGCTGTCGTGTTCGTCAAGGGTGAAGATCTTTTTTACCACCTCCAGCTTTGCCGTCTGGGTTATGATCTGATGAAGACCCTGCTCCGTTCCGGTGAAGACAACGGTTATCCTCGACAGTTTCGGGTCGTTGGTGGCCGATACGGTCAGGGAGTCTATGTTGAAGCCCCTGCGACCGAACAGGCTGCTGATCCTCGTCAGGACGTTGGCCTGGTTGTCGACCAGTATACTGATGACTTCTCTTCTTATCTTGTTATCCATATCGTTTCCTCCTAACCGATGATCATATCCTCGACGTTCCCGCCTGCCGGGATCATCGGGAGAACGCGCTCGTCTTTGGCGATGGCGCAGTCTATCCATACAGGGCCCGTTTCCTTGAGGGCTTTCTTGAAGGCGTCCTCAAACTCCTGCGGGTTCGTTGCCGAAAAGCCCTTTGCGCCGAATCCCTCCGCCAGCTTGGCGAAGTTGGTCTTTCTCTCAGGCGTCGTGGCGGCGTAGCGCTTTCCGTAGAAATTGGTCTGCCACTGATATACCATTCCCAGCACCCTGTTGTTCATGATGATGGTTATTATAGGAAGGTTCTGGCTGACGGCCGTGCATGCCTCGTTGAGGTTCATGTGGAAAGAACCGTCGCCGGTGAAGTGGATGACCCTCTTGTCCGGGCATCCGATCTGGGCTCCGATGGCGGCGCCGTAGCCGTAGCCCATGGTGCCGAGACCTCCGCTGGTGATGAAGTCCTTCGTCTTGTCGTGCTTGAGGTACTGGGCGGCCCACATCTGATGCTGTCCGACGTCCGTGACGTAGATGGTCTCCTTGTCCGTAAGGTCGCATACTGCGTGGATTATCTCGCTCGGATGGAGGTCGGCGTCCTGACATTTTACGTCGCCGCTCTTCTTTTTCCATTCCATGGCCTGAGATACCCATTCGCTGTGATCCTTTTTCTTTATGAGCGGTATGAGCTTCGTCAGGAACTCCTTGACGTCGGCCGTTATTCCCACGTCGACCAGCACGTTCTTGTTGAGTTCGCTTGTGTCTATGTCGATCTGTATCTTCCGGGCCTTTCTGGCGAATTTCTTCGGGTTGAGGGCCACTCTGTCGCTGAAACGCGCGCCAAGTGCCAGTACGAGGTCGGCTCTGTCCACGGCCTTGTTGGATGCGATGCTGCCGTGCATACCGATGAGCCCCAGATTCCTCGGGTTTTCATATCCAAGGATCCCTGCTGCCATCAGCGTGTATGTGGCAGGCATGTCGGCGATCTCTATGAGCTTGTTGAGCTCGTCGCCCGCGTCGGAAGCGGCAACTCCGCCGCCGAAGTAAACGACCGGCTTTTCCGCGGCGTTTATCATTGAAGCGACTTCCTGCACTTCCTGATCGGTGAAAACGGGAGGCGGGTTGAGCGGCAGAGGTTTTTCGGGCTTGTAGTCCGTCGTTTCCGCCGTTACATCCTTCGTTATATCTATGAGGACAGGTCCCTTCCTGCCGCTGTTGGCGATCCTGAAGGCGTTGCGCATTGCATCGGCCAGATCTTCTATCCTGTTGACGAAGAACGTGTGCTTCGTTATCGGCATGGCTATACCGGTTATGAATATCTCCTGAAATGCGTCCCTGCCGATGAGATTGTCCGGCACGTTGGCCGTTATGGCGACCATAGGGATGCTGTCCATGAAGGCGGTGGCGATACCGGTGACGAGATTCGTCGCTCCCGGACCGCTGGTGGCGAAGACGACGCCCGTCTTGCCCGTTGCCCTGTAGTATCCGTCGGCGGCGTGGGCGGCTCCCTGTTCGTGGGCCGTCAGTATGTGCCTGATCCTGTCTCTGTATTCGTAGAGCGCGTCGTAGATGTTGAGGGCTGCGCCTCCGGGATACCCGAATACGGTGTCAACATCGTGCTCCAGCAAGATCTCGGCTACCAGTTGTGATCCTGTAACTCTCATATCTTCCTCCTCGTATCGTCATCAATAGTCGTTATTATGTGCCGGAAATCCGTTTTGATCGAATTGACTCCGGTCGTGTCGATCGAATTTTATCGTCACAAACCATTATATATGGTTTGCGGAGAAAATCAACATGTTTTTTGCTGAATTTGTGGGATATTACAAAGAAAATCAAAAAACGTAGTTTTTTGCAACAAAATATGCTGTTTTTTTGGCCGGCGGCTGCTCGTGACCGCGTCTCCCGTGTCGTCCGCATGAAAAATACCGGAGATGTCGGGGAAAATGACAACGAGCAGGTTGTGCAGTTTCCGCGCTGATGCTACAATCA
>CASEFF010000149.1 GCA_949287115.1 uncultured Bacillota bacterium
CGAGAAAATAAGAAAGATAATACTGGATCCGGCAAACGCGAAAATGACCCATATGACCGAAGCGCTGCTGTATGCCGCGTCAAGGGCGCAGCACGTGAGTGAAGTCATCAGACCTGCCGTCGAAGCGGGCAGGGTCGTAATATGCGACAGGTTCGTGGACTCCAGCATAGCCTATCAGGGCTCCGGGAGGGGACTTGGTAGATGTGTCGCCGATATAAACCGCTATGCAGTGGACGGATGTGTACCGGACATAACGTTCCTGATGAAAGTGCGGCCCGACGTGGGGAGCGACAGGATAAGCGGGCGAAGCCTCGACAGGATAGAGATGGAAAATGCGGAATTCTACAGGCGCGTATATGAGGGGTATGAGCAGCTGGAAAAGGAGTTTCCGGACAGGATAATAGGTATAGACGCCACCGGCGATATAGATGCGATAGGAGAATGCATAGCGTCTCACGTAGAACATCTGATGGGATACGGGCGGTGAGTTCATGTATTTTGGAGACAGTGCTGAAAATAAAAATCTCATAAAGCGGCTGGAGTCGGCCGTGAAGTCGGGAAGGATATCCCACGCATACATATTCGAAGGATCGGGTTGTGTAGATAAGGAAAGCTTTGCCGTAAGTTTTGCGAAGGGGATATTATGTCCGGAAAACAGAGGCGATAACTGCGGAGCGTGCGGTATATGTCATAAGATAGACAGCGGTAACCATGAGGACATCGTCCACATAGAGGCCCGGGGAGGGTCGATAAAGGATGCCGACATAACGGAGCTGCAGGAGAAACTCAAGAGCAAACCGTTCGGTGACAGGCATATCGCCGTGATCAGGGACTGTGACACGATGACGCTGCGCGCCCAGAACAGGCTGCTCAAGACTTTGGAAGAGCCGCCCGGCGATTCGGTGCTGATACTGCTGTCGGAAAACATGGAAAATCTCACTCAGACCATAAGGTCAAGATGTGTGAAATACAGGATAAATCATTTCGGCAGCGAAGGCTATGACTTCATGATGGACAAGGCGGAGAAAGTCGCCGGGATGGTATTTGAGGGAAGGCCGTTTTACGAATTGAAAAAAGAAGCGGAAGACGTGTCGGAAAGCGCGGAAGAAGCATCGGCATTTCTGGACGGATTGCAGGTCGTATTCAGGAACATGCTGACCGATGGCATCGGAGGCATCTCGAAGTACAGGGACAGCGACCTCGTCAGGAACATATATGCCGTCGAGGCTGCCAGAAGGCAGATAAAGAGCGGTGTTTCGCGCGCGTATGCCATAAAGGATCTGCTGATAAAGATCGGAGGATAGATGATGACAAAAGTGGTTGGTATAAAATTCAAGAACGTGGGGAAGCTGTATTACTTTAGCCCCGGAGATCTGGATGTCCGGGCCGGAGACAACGTCATCGTTGAGACGGCAAGAGGCCTTGAGTTCGGAAAAGTGGTCATGGGTGAGACGGAAGTAAAGGAAAAGGATATAGTCGCGCCTTTGAAGAGCATAATAAGGATAGCCGATGAAAACGACAGAAAGAGGCACGAGGAGAATCTGGCGAAAAAGGAAGAGGCTCTTCGCATCTGTCAGGAAAAGATAGATGCCCACAAGCTCGATATGAAGCTGATAGATGTGGAGTATACGTTCGACAACAGCAAGGTCATATTTTACTTCACGGCTGACGGCCGCGTGGATTTCAGGGAACTGGTAAAGGATCTCGCGTCGGTCTTCAGGATGAGGATAGAGCTGAGGCAGATAGGCGTAAGAGACGAGGCGAAAATGCTGGGAGGCGTGGGGAACTGCGGAAGAGGACTCTGCTGCAGCACATGGCTCTCGGATTTTGAACCCGTGTCGATAAAGATGGCAAAAGTGCAGAACCTTTCCCTTAATCCGACGAAGATATCCGGCATATGCGGCAGATTGATGTGCTGCCTTAAATTTGAGAACGAAGTCTATACCCATATGAAAAAGGGTATGCCGTCTGCCGGTGAAAGGGTAAAGACCCCTGACGGCATGGCTGTGGTAACGGACGTGAACATACTTGAGAACATCGTGAAGACGAGGCTGATACTTGATGAAGGCTCGAAGGAAAAGGGAACGGAGGAAAAGCTCAGTACGGAGCTTTACATATACGATAAGAGCGATGTGAGGCGTATGGGAAAGAAGAACGGCAGAAAGAAGAACGACGATCTTCAGGATATCGAAAAAGATATGCTGAAGGAGATAGAAGAGCTGATGAAGGACTGATACGGCACATGGAGCAGGTGGAGAACATAGGGTTCGGTGATCTGAAGCTGATACAGGATACCGACGGATTCAGATACGGCATAGACGCCGTGATACTCGCCGACTTCGCCGTGAGTATGCGTCCGGATTTCGGTACGGCTGTGGATCTGGGCACGGGCAACGGGATAATACCGTTCATATTGTGCCATAAGAACGAAAAAGCGAAGATCATCGGGATAGAGCTGCAGGAATCGGCGCTTAAGCTGGCGGGAAGGAGCTGTGCGATGAACTCGCTGGAGTCGCGTGTGCGTTTTGTCTGCGGCGATGTCTCGTGTCTTGATGAAGATATATGGGCAGGTGAGGATGTCGATGTGGTGGTATGCAATCCTCCGTATTTTGCAAGAGGAGGAGGGCTGCTGCCGGAAAACGAGAAGCGGTTCATAGCAAGGCATGAGACGACGGCAGACGTGGGAGATTTCATAAAGGCGGCCGCGGACATACTCAGGGGAAAAGGCGATTTCTTCATGGTGCACAGACCTTCAAGGCTGGTGGATATATTCTGCAGCTGCAGGAAGTACGGGCTTGAGCCGAAGAATATGCGTTACGTGGTGCCGCGAAAGGGAGAGGTCCCCAACATCGTATTGATACACTGCGTCGCAGGCGGAGGCAGGGAGCTGAAAATGATGAAGGAGCTGTGTGTCTATGAGGCTGACGGCCGGTATACCGAAGAGATAATGAGGATATACGAGCGCTGAGTTTCAGGTAAATTATTAAATAAAATGAAAAAAATGTTGAAGGCTTTCCGGTTTTGTGTGATAATATAATAAGTATGTACAGGAGGATTTGCTTATGAGCGTAACGATCGATTTAAAGATGCTTCTGTTGATAATCATATGCATAGCTGTTGTGGTGCTGGTCGTGTATATGGTCCGCTGCCTCAAGAGCCTGATGGTGACATTGGAGCGTACGAACGAGATCCTTCAGGATGTCGAGACCATGTCGGATATCGCTGCCAAAAGAAGTAAGGACGTTGACAATATAATAAGCAATGTGTCCGATACGGTTTCGGACATAAATGAAGCGGTGAACGGAAAGCAGAACGTGATCTCAGTCATCACGGCCATAGCGAAAGCCATAGTGGCAGTGAAAAATGTTGCCGATAAGAAGTAGACGCGATCTGTTTGTCACAGGCGGACAGGATCGTCAGTAATTCAGGGTATTGAAAGGAGTTAGTCATGAAAGCAACGGGAATAGTAAGAAAAGTTGACGAATTGGGTCGAATAGTATTGCCGATAGAGCTGAGAAGGACATTGAACATAGACATAAAAGATCCGCTGGAGATATATGTGGACGGTGAATCGATAATGTTGAAGAAATATCAGCCTGCATGTGTTTTCTGCGGCAGCTCTGACGGGATAAAGCAGATAAAGGGTAAAAACGTATGCAGCAAGTGCATAAAGGAACTGCAGAATCTGTAATTACATAATTGATGCAAAAAAGGAACGGTAAAAACGTCCTTTTTTTGCGTTGAAAAACGGACAACGGATGTGAAAGGGGAGAGGATTTGCGAGCGCGTCGCAGAACGCGCATATGACGGCAGACCTCTTCCTTATGTATGTAATCCTTGAAACATGCTGAAAAAGACAGTATAATGTACGGACAGACAGACAAATGTGATCATGGAGGAAAAAAGTGGCGAAATTCCTTGTTCAGAAGAGCAACCCGCTGAAGGGAGAAGTGACGATAAGCGGTGCGAAAAATGCGGTTCTCCCCATCATGGCGGCAACGCTGTTGACCGAAGAAAAATGCGAGATAAAAGATGTGCCGGCTCTGCGGGATGTCGATGTGATGTGCGACCTTCTCGAGAGTCTCGGTGCTGCGGTATATAAGGATCTTGACGCGAACAGAGTGGAGATACAGGCAGGCGGAGATGTGCTGTGTGAGGCGCCGTTCGATCTGGTAAAGATGATGAGGGCATCCATACTGGTGCTGGGAGCGCTGATAATAAGGAGCGGCAGAGCCGTGATACATCTGCCGGGAGGCTGTGCCATAGGTAAGAGGCCTGTGGAACTCCATCTGAAGGGTCTCAAGGCGATGGGCGTGGAGATAGACGAAGAGCAGCTCCACAGAGGCATCATAGATGCAAGAGCCGAGAAACTGAAAGGCACGACAATATATCTCGACTTCCCGAGCGTAGGTGCGACGGAGGTGATAATAATGGCTGCGGCGCTTGCCGAAGGCACCACCGTGCTTGAAAACGCGGCGCAGGAGCCGGAGATAGTCGACCTTGCCAATTTCCTGAACAAGATGGGAGCCAGGATAAAAGGTGCGGGAACGGATACCATAAAGATAGACGGTGTTGACTCTCTCCGCGGCGTTTCGCATAACGTCATCCCCGACAGGATAGAGGCGGGAACATTCATGGTGGGAGCGGCCATGACGAGGGGCAATGTCCTCATAAAAAACGTCGTGCCCGATCATCTGAAAGCCGTGATTGCCAAGCTGAAGGAATGCGGCGCATATGTGGAGATGGGAGAGGACGGAGTAAGGGTCAGAGGAGATCTGAACGAGATAACGGCAACGGATATAAAAACTCTTCCTTATCCGGGATTCCCTACGGATATGCAGTCACCGTTCATGGCATTGCTCACGGTGGCAAAGGGCCCGAGCGTAGTTATAGAGACTGTGTTTGAGAACAGATTCATGCATGTCGGAGAATTCAACAGGATGGGCGCAAACATAAAGACAAGCGGTAACTGCTCCATAATCCCGGGAGACAAGAAGCTGAAGGGTGCGCAGGTTGTCGCCACCGACCTGAGAGCCGGTGCTGCCGTGGTACTCACAGGTCTTGTGGCCGAAGGCACTACTGAGGTGTCGCAGATATACCACATAGACAGAGGATATGAAAAATTCGTCGAGAAGCTCAAGGCTCTCGGTGCGAATATAATGCGCGTCGAAGAATAACAACAA
>CASEFF010000150.1 GCA_949287115.1 uncultured Bacillota bacterium
GGACATAATATCCGAAGGTGCGTGCGTTGATTCCTTCGGTGTCGGTGAAAGACTGATAACGGCAAGCTCCGAGCCGGTGTTCGGCGGCGTATATAAGCTGTCCGCTCTCGAAAAGAACGGCAGGATGATACCTAAGATAAAGAAGAGCGAGAACGTCGAAAAGATAACGAATCCGGGCTTTAAGAGCGTGTACAGACTGTTCGACAGAGACAGCGACAGGGCTCTTGCCGACGTTATAGTGCTTGACGGAGAAACGATACCGGAAGACGGAGAGTACGAGATATTCGATCCGGAAGCCGTGTGGAAGAGGAAGAGACTCAGGAATTTCTACGTCAAGAACATAAGGGAGAAGATCTTCGACGGCGGAAAGCTCGTTTATGAATCGCCTTCCGTGGATGAGATAAAGGCGTACTGTGCCGAACAGCTCGATACCATGTGGGACGAGACGAAGAGATTCGAAAATCCGCAGACCTACTACGTGGATCTGTCGTACAACCTCTGGAAGCTCAAAAATGATATGATAGAGGAACTTTAACAGGAAAACCCAATGCCCCGATGTGCAGCATACGAATAGCCGCACGTCGGGGCATTCGTGTTTTTTGGAACATTACACGTGGGAGATGGCAAAAATGGGCTTTGCGGAGAGATGGAAATGGATTGAATTTTCGCAAAACCGTTCAAATTTGCGGTGTGGCGGGAATATGTGTGCTTATAATGAAAAAAAGCAAATCTTTACCGTATCTTAACTTTCGCTGTGTTATAATGACCGTGCCGGAGGAAGATATGGAAGAAGTAACAGGTCATATCAGGGATTTTTTTATAACGGCGGCAGTATTGTTGTCATCGTTCGGGATATCCGTTCTCATACAGAATTTTTTTGCCACGGAAACTATGGCGGCACTGATATTCGTTATGGCTGTGTTCATCACGGCACTTACGACCGATGGATATAAGTGGGGCGTCGTAGCGGCTATCCTCAGCGTTCTTGCTGTAAATTTCGCTTTTACATTCCCATATTTTGAATTTTCGATATCCGCATCGGAGAACACCCTTTCATGCGCGGTAATGTTGTTCGTGGCGGTAATGACCAGCATGCTCACGACGAAGATAAAGCGTCAGGAGAAGCTCAAAAGAGAAACGGAGAGAGAAAAGATACGGGCTGATTTACTTAGGGCGGTCTCGCACGATATCAGGACTCCGCTGACGACCATATACGGCGCAAGTTCCGCTGTCATGGACAATTACGATCTTCTGTCGAAAGAGCAGAAAATGAAGATGCTTGGCGGCATAAAAGAGGAGTCGGAATGGCTGATACGCATGGTGGAAAACCTTCTGTCGGTGACAAAGCTGGACGGCGGCAACATATCGGTAGTCAAAGCGCCGGTACCGCTGGAAGAGCTGATGGATTCGGTGCTGACAAAATTCAGGAAGCGATATCCCGGCGTGGAGCCGGAAGTTTCCATACCGGATGATTTCGTGAGCATACCGATGGATCCTCTGCTCATAGAGCAGGTGCTGCTGAACCTTATGGAAAATTCAGTACTTCATGCAGAAGGAATGACAAAGCTTGCAGTCAGTGTGGAGATCAGTGACAACAAGGCGATGTTCGAAGTGAAGGATGACGGCTGCGGAATGGTGTCCGGAAACCTTGAGATATTGATGGAGCCCGATGCGGAGGGCTATGTACATACGGAGAAAGCCGTAAGAGATGACAGAAGAAGCAGCGGGATAGGTCTTTCCGTCTGTGCAGCCATCGTAAAAGCCCACGGCGGCGTGATAACGGCGGAAAGCGGTCAGGACGGAACGACCGTGCGTTTTCTGCTGGATATGGAGGAGTCGGAGCATGGGGAACAATAAATACAGGATACTGATAGTGGAAGACGAGCCCAATATATGTGATTTTGTCGGAACGATACTTGAGACGAACGGGTATCAGGTCATGGAGGCCGCCACGTATGATCAGGGCATGACCATGTTCGCATCCCACAATCCGGATCTTGTGATACTGGATCTCGGGCTGCCCGACAGAGACGGCATGGATATGATAGAGGAGATCAGGACAAGGTCGGCAACACCGATAATAGTCCTTTCCGCGAGACTGGCGGAAGAAGATAAGGTCAAAGCGCTGGATGCCGGCGCCAACGATTATGTGTCGAAGCCCTTCGGAACGGCGGAGCTGGTGGCGCGTGTGCGTGCGACCCTGAGGAACGCGAGACACAGGGCGTTTGATGACGACGTGCCCGGCAGGATATTCAGGGCGAAGGATCTTTTGATAGATTACGATAAGCGCTATGTATCGGTAGCGGGAAAAGCCGTGAAACTTACGCAGACCGAGTATAACATAGTGGCTTTTCTGGCTGACCATTCGGGAAAGGTCATGACATATTCATCGATAATAAAAGCCATATGGGGAGTCGAGGATAACGGAAGCATCAAGAGGCTCCAGGTAAACATGGCGAATATCCGTAAGAAGTTCGGCAGCAGACCGGGTAAAAGCAGATACATACTGAACGAACTGGGGGTAGGATACAGGATGATAAACGGAGAATGACAGGCATCGTGTATGGCGGCGAATGCCGCAGAACCCATGGATATTTCAGATAAGCAACGGAAAGAAGGATAATAAGGATATATATGTTTAGTTTCATAAAGAAGCAGTCTACTGCCCGTATCATAGCCATAGGATTTGCACTGGCGATACTGATCGGGTCTGTTCTGTTGATATTGCCGTGCAGCGTGCAGGAAGGCGTGGATCTCAGCTATATAGATGCTCTGTATACGTCGACAAGCGCCGTGTGCGTAACGGGACTCATAGCTGTCGATGCGGGAGATACGTTTACATCGCTGGGACAGTTTTTCCTGGGCATGCTGATACAGATAGGCGGCCTGGGTGTGACGGCGGTGGGAGCCGGCGTTATCGTGGCAATAGGTAAGAAGGTGAATTTCAAAGGCAGGAACATCATAAGGGAAGCGATGAACGTCAACTCCGGAAAGGGAGTGGTAAAGTTCGTCAAGAGCATATTCTATACTACGGTGGCCTTTGAACTGCTTGGAGCCATACTGAGCTTCACGGTGTTCGTACAGGATTATTCACCTGTCAAAGCGGCAGGCATAAGCCTGTTCCATTCGGTGGCGGCTTTCAACAATTCGGGATTCGACATACTTGGCAATTTCCAGAACCTGATACCGTATCAGCATAATATAATGCTCAACATGGTGACATGTATGCTGATATTTTTCGGA
>CASEFF010000151.1 GCA_949287115.1 uncultured Bacillota bacterium
CTGCTGTTCAACGACATATTCAATGCGCTGTACCTTTCGCTGATCGCCATCGGCGTCGGACTTCTGATAACAGGTACCATACTTGTCATCGCCGAGAGGATGGGCAGGAACAGCAAGGGCATAGACGAGATGAAGTTCAGACACGCGTTTTTCGTCGGGCTCATGCAGGGCGTGGCAATATGTCCGGGTATATCGAGGTCGGGCTCGACGCTGTTCGGAGGACTGATAACGGGACTCAACAGAGAATTCGCCGTCAAGTTCGCATTCCTCATATCCATACCGTCCATTCTGGGATCGGTCATAGTGGAGGCTCCCGATGCCTTCAGGGAAGGGATGGACATGTCCCTCGTGGGCCCTGTGGCGGTAGGAGTGATAGTTTCGGCAATAGCCGGACTTTTCGCGATAAAGGCGATGATAAAGCTCGTTTCCAATAAAAACCTTATGGGATTTTCCGTATATACGTGGGCGCTGGGTATCGCGGTGATAGTTTACGCCGTCATGTTCGCGTAGTGTCAGGTCGAGGTGTATATGAAGGGGAAAAAGAAGCAGACGACGAGATCGTCGTCGAAGAGAAACGGGAGCGGCAGCTCCCGGTCTGCGGGCAGGAAGTCCGGGACTGCGGCGGCAAAGAAGGGAACAACGGCTGCCGCCGCCGATGAAAGAAAGATAAAAAGCAGCGTGAAAGACGAGATCGTGGCCATCATACTGGTAGCCGTGGGCGTCTTTTTCATAATAGCGTTCCAGACGGAAGCGGCAGGTTCTGTGGGCCTGTCTCTTTCCCATTTCTTCAAGGGGCTGTTCGGATTTGCCGCATACATACTGCCGTACTATTTCATATTGTACGGCGTATTGCTGTTCATGAGAAAGACGATACACGTGGGTGTCAAGTCGGCGGTGCTGCTGCTGATAATATTCCTGATGATATCGCTGATAAACTCGGGCAGGTTCATAGACGAGACGATACTCAACCAGCGCTTCTGGAATGTGGCGGTATATTACAACAACGGCATGATACTCGATGACGGCGGCGTTTTCGGCATGATGGCCGGAAAACTGATCGTCAGCCTCATAGGGACGCCGGGGCTTTACATATTTGCCATAGTGGTCATATTCATATGTCTGCTGCTGATAATGAACACTCCCGTGTCGCGTTTTTTCGAGAAAGCCGGGGAAAGGCGCGAAAAGCGCAGGGAGGACAGGCAGCAGCGTCAGCGTGAAAAGCTGGAGCGTGCGGCCCGTGATGCCGCAAATCCGGCGGAGAGAAGGAAAAGAAGCAGCTTCATGGATCGCTACGGCATGTCGAAAGATGCTGCCGAAAGTGACGAAAATGAGCCGGGCAGAGAGATGAGCGCCCGTCAGAAGAAGATACTGGGATACGTCAGGGACGAAGGCCCGTCTGTTGAAAGGGAGGAAGAGCCTCTCGACTTTTCTCTGGGAGAGGACAGCGAAAGGGAAAAGGCCGGAAGGGGCAGGAAGACGAAGGCTTCCGCGGGAGACGATATAAAGTCGGAAGGTTTCGGCGCTCCGATAGCCGTGGGGAAGTTTTCGCCTAAAAAGGTCGTTGAGAAACTGAGCAGGGAGGAAGCGGAAAACAGCATGCTGAAGGAGGAAGACTTCA
This sequence comes from uncultured Bacillota bacterium, assembly GCA_949287115.1. Classification (GTDB taxonomy): domain Bacteria; phylum Bacillota; class Clostridia; order Peptostreptococcales; family Anaerovoracaceae; genus Lentihominibacter. Next base: position 1,619 of record CASEFF010000151.1, read on the forward strand.
ATGCGGAAGTGGCTTCTGCGGAAGGCTATGAGTTCCCTCCGATAGATCTGCTGAACAAGCCGGCCAGAAAGAGCGGTAATCAGGCGGAGACGGAAAACATGCTGCGGGCAAAGGCCCAGAAGCTGGAGGATACGCTCCACAGCTTCAACATAGATGCCCAGGTGACAAACGTCACGCAGGGACCGGCCGTCACCAGATACGAAGTTCATCCCAACAGCGGGGTCAAGGTGAAGGGCATAAAGAACCTTTCCGATGATATAGCGCTGAACATGGAAGCCAGAAGCATCAGGATAGAGGCGCCGATACCGGGCAAGCCGGCAGTGGGCATAGAGATAGAAAACGATAAGATAAACATGGTCACCGTCAGGGAGATCATAGATTCGGCGGCTTTCAGAAAGTCCCGGTCGAAGATAACGTTCGCAGTGGGCAAGGATATAGCGGGAAAGGCCATAGTGGCCGATCTCAAGTCCATGCCGCACCTTCTCATAGCAGGTTCCACCGGATCGGGCAAGAGCGTCTGCATAAACAGCATAATCGCCAGCATACTCTACAAAGCCAGACCGGATGAGGTTAAGCTGGTGCTGATCGACCCGAAGGTCGTTGAGCTTTCCAATTACAACGGTATACCGCATCTGCTCATACCTGTGGTGACCGAACCTGTCAAGGCTGCGGCCGCTCTCAACTGGGCCGTCGCCGAGATGGACGACAGATACAGGCGGTTTGCGGAGGAAGGCGTGCGGGAGCTGACCGGATATAACAGGAAGGTGGCGGGCAGAGAAGATGCCGAGCCAATGCCTCAGGTCGTGATAATAATAGATGAGCTGGCCGATCTGATGATGGCCGCTCCTTCGCAGGTGGAGGAGTCCATATGCAGGCTGGCCCAGAAGGCAAGGGCGGCGGGCATGCATCTCATAGTGGCGACCCAGAGACCGTCGGTCGATGTCATAACAGGCGTCATAAAGGCGAATATCCCGTCGAGGATAGCATTTGCCGTATCGTCACAGGTCGATTCCAGGACGATACTTGACATGTCGGGAGCCGAAAAACTTGTGGGCAAGGGCGATATGCTCTTCAATCCTCTCGGCAGCGGAAAGCCGCTGAGGGTCCAGGGTGCGTTCATTTCCGACAGGGAAGTCAACGATCTGATAGAATTCGTCAAAGGTCAGGTGGACGAAACGGAGTATTCGGAAAACGTCATGGATACGATAGAACGCGCCAATGTGCCGGATGCGGAGAAGGGCGATCGTGATCTGGAAGACGAACTGCTGCCGGAGGCCATAGAGCTGGTGGTGCAGGCGCAGCAGGCGTCGGTGTCCATGCTCCAGAGACGTTTCAGGATAGGATATAACAGGGCTGCCCGCATAATAGACATGATGGAGGACAGGCAGATAGTCGGTCCGTCCGACGGCAGCAGGCCGAGGAACGTCCTGATCTCCGAAGAGGACCTGATGAACATGAAGGAAAGTACAGAGGATATCGAGGAATAATGAAACTGTATATAGAGACCATGGGATGTCCGAAAAATCTCAATGACTCGGAAGGAGCCGCAGGAATATGGGAAGCGTCGGGCAATGAGATCACAGAGGATCCGGCCGATGCAGACGCGATAATGGTCAACACCTGCGGGTTCATAAACGATGCGAAACAGGAGTCGATAGATACAATATTCGATATGGCGAGGTTCATATCGGAGTCGGTCGGGAACGGATCAGGAGGGGAAAGAAAACTGCTGATAGTTTCCGGATGCCTGTCTCAGAGATACGGAGACGAGCTGGCGGATGAAATGCCGGAGGCTGATATATTTATCGGTGTGAACGATTATGAGAAACTGCCGCAGCTGGTCGGCAGGCATAAGGCAATGATGGCGGAAAGTGACGGTAAAGCCGGACAGACGCGTATGTTCAGCGATCCGTACGGCAGCGGGAACTGCCGGTTTGAGGAGTTTTCCGCCAGAAAGACAGGGGAAAACCCATATTCCGCGACACTCAGGATAGCGGAGGGCTGCGACAACTGCTGTGCATACTGCGTGATACCGCAGATAAGGGGCGGCTACAGGAGCAGGCCGATGGAGAACATCGTGGAGGAAGCGGCGAAGCTGGCATCGAAAGGATGCCGCGAGCTGATACTGATAGCGCAGGATGTTACGGAGTACGGGCGTGATCTGTACGGAAAGCTGATGCTGCCGGAGCTCCTTCGCAGACTGTGCCGCGTTGACGGCATAAGGTGGATCAGGCTCATGTACTGCTATGAGGACAAGATAACCGATGAGCTCATAGATGTGGTGGCTTCGGAAGAGAAGATATGTCACTACATGGATATACCGCTGCAGCACATATCGGATAATGTGCTGAGAGCCATGAACAGGAGATCCACATCGGAAAGCATAAGGGATACCATAGGAAGGCTGCGTAAGGCCATTCCCGATATACATATAAGGACGACGATGATCGTCGGCTTTCCCGGTGAGACGGATGAAGATATGGACGAACTGCTGGACTTCGTCGGGGAGACGCGGTTTGAAAGGCTGGGCGTGTTCGCCTACTCGAGGGAGGAAGGAACGGTCGCCGGCGATATGGAGGATCAGATAGACGAAGAAGTGAAAGCTGCAAGAGTCGATGCTGTCATGAGGCTCCAGATGGAGATATCGAGGGAAGTGAACGAAGCAAAGAAGGGCAGGATCGTTCAGGTCATGGTGGACGGCACCGATGAGGAGGGCGCATATCTCGGAAGGACGTGTTACGACGCCCCTGAGATAGACAACACCGTCATATTCGATGCGGACAGGACTCTCGTACCGGGAGATATGGTACAGGTCAGGGTGATCGACGCCTTTGATTACGATCTTGTAGGTGAACTTGTGGATACAACGGAGGAGGAAGAAAATGAATCTGCCAAATAAACTTACCATGGGAAGGATATTCGCGATACCGGTTTTTATCGTGGTATTCCTGTTTGATTACAGATATGCGGCTGCCGTCATATTCATACTGGCGGCGCTGACGGATATGCTGGACGGACATATAGCGAGAAAGCACAATCTCGTCACAAATTTCGGAAAGCTGATGGATCCTCTTGCCGATAAGCTCCTGGTGATGTCGGCTCTGATATGCCTGGCGCAGATCGGCGATGTACCGGGGTGGATGGTCATCGTGATACTGGGCAGAGAATTCATAATAACGGGAATGAGACAGGTGGCGGCAGCTCAGGGCATAGTAATAGCGGCCGGTACCACCGGGAAGATAAAGACCATAACCCAGATGATAGCCATACCGCTGCTGATACTGGACAACTGGCCTTTCAGCCTCATACCGGCGAACCCTCCGGTCGATCAGATATTCCTGTGGATAGCGCTGATAATGACCGTGGTTTCGGGAACGGAATACATAGTGAAGAACAGAGAGCTTTTTTCGATGTGATGAGCTGCGGGAGGAGATGACGTATGAAGGCTGCTATACTGAGCATAGGTACCGAGCTGCTGTTCGGACAGATAACAAATACCAATACGGTATACCTGTCCAGACGCCTCAATATGCTGGGATATGACGTGATGTACCACTACACCGTGGGGGACAACCCGGACAGAGTGAAGGAAATTGTGGAGCTGGCATTAGAAGACTGCGATCTAGTCATAACGACGGGAGGTCTGGGACCTACCCAGGACGATCTGACGAAGGAAATGGTATGCCAGGTTATGGGTGATGAGCTGGTGATGATGGATGAGGTCATGGAGGAGATAAGCGCATACTTTGAAAAACTGGGAAGACCCATGACCGATAACAACAGAAAGCAGGCGCTGGTGCCGTCGAGAGCTAAAGTGTTCATAAACGGAGAAGGATCGGCTCCCGGATTCGCCCTCGAAAAAGACGGTAAATACGTGATATGCATGCCGGGGCCTCCGCGGGAAATGACGTGTATGTTCGAGGACAGCGTGATGCCGTACCTTCAGTCCATGTCTGAGGATGTGATATATTACAGAATGCTGAGAGCCTTCGGTATAGGAGAGTCGGATCTTGAGACGAGACTGATGGATCTGATAGACGCCCAGACCGATCCGACGCTGGCTACATATGCCAAGGAAGGCGAGTGTTCGCTGAGGATAGCGTCCAAGAGAAGGGATCTGTCGGAAGCGAAGGCGGCTGTCGACGACATGATAGAGAAGGTCGACGAAAGGGTCGGCGAATACATATACAGCTACGACGATGAAGAGCTGGTGCAGGTGGTGTGCCGCAAGCTGATGGAAAGAGGCCTCACCCTTTCATCGGCAGAGTCGTGTACCGGAGGCAGATTTGCCGCAGCCGTGACAGATATACCGGGCGTATCGGCCATATTCGACAGAGGGCTGGTGACGTACAGCAACGAGGCGAAGATGGAGGAGCTGGGTGTAAAAAGGGAGACGCTGGAAAAGTACGGCGCTGTCAGCGAGCAGACGGCGCTGGAGATGGCGGAGGGGCTTAAAAGAGTCAGCGGCAGCGACGTATGCGTTTCGGTGACGGGCATAGCCGGACCGGGAGGCGCTACGGACACGAAACCGGTGGGGCTGGTGTACATCGGACTGGTATACGGCGATAAGAAGCTCTGCCGCAGGATACAGACGGGCGACGACAGCAGGCAGTGGAACAGACAGTATTCCCTGCTCAGTATGCTTGATATGATAAACAGGAATGTTTTATCATGAATCGAATGTAAAATATTGACAAAATGCGATGAAAAATGTAAAATAATACCAACAATATATGCTTGACCTGTAGAGCAAAATGGGGTATCATGGTAAAAGAACAAATGTTCTTCAAATCGGAGGTGGATCGATGGCAGCTAAAAATGAAATGAAAAACGTCAAAGCCGCCGGCAGGGACGAGCGTGACAAGGCTCTGGACGCGGCGCTGGCACAGATACAGAAACAGTTCGGCAAGGGCGCGGTGATGAAGCTGGGCGATGACAGCGCCAGGATGAACATAGAAGCGATATCGACGGGATCGATGAGTCTGGATCTCGCTACGGGCATAGGCGGAGTACCGCGCGGAAGGATAGTGGAAGTCTTCGGGCCGGAGTCGTCCGGTAAGACTACCCTCACGCTGCATGTGATAGCCGAGGCTCAGAAGCAGGGCGGCAGAGCGGCGTTTATAGATGCCGAGCATGCTCTCGACCCGGAATACGCCAGAAATCTCGGTGTGGATGTGGACGAACTGCTGGTATCCCAGCCGGATTACGGCGAACAGGCTCTTGAGATAGCGGAGATGCTCGTCAGGAGCGGTGCTGTGGACATAGTGGTCGTGGACTCCGTTGCGGCACTGGTACCGAAGCACGAGATAGACGGAGCCATGGGCGATGCTGCCGTGGGCCTTCAGGCCAGACTCATGTCACAGGCTCTCAGGAAGCTGGCAGGCATCATCAACAAGACCAATACGACGATAATATTCATAAATCAGCTCAGAGAGAAGATAGGCGTCATGTTCGGCAACCCGGAGACGACTACGGGCGGAAGAGCGCTCAAGTTTTTTGCATCGATGCGTATAGATGTCCGTAAGGTGGAGAGCATCAAGTCGGGAGATCAGATACTCGGCAACAGGACGAGAGCCAAGATAGTCAAGAACAAGGTGGCGCCGCCTTTCAAGCAGGCAGAGTTCGACATCATGTACGGACAGGGCATATCAAGGGAAGGAGACGTGCTGGACTGTGCGGTAGACGCGAAGATAATCGAGAAGGCCGGATCATGGTACAGCTTTGAAGGCAACAGGATAGGTCAGGGAAGGGAAAACGTCAAGAAGTACCTGGAGGACAATCCCGATGTTATGGACAGAGTGGAAGGCATGCTGCTGGATACGCTGAAAAAGGACGACGGCGACGCAGAAGAGGGAAATACGACGGCGACGGCATCTGCAGGAAGAAGGGAACTGACCGATGCGGATATCGATGCCATCATGATCGATGAAGACGGAGTCGTTATAGAATAGTGTTTTAAAACGTGAAGAGCTGTTTGCACAGTGAGTGAGCGGCTCTTTTTTCGTTTGGCACATGAGCCGATACATCGGATAAAAACAGGCAGAGAGAGGATCGATATGCAGACTGTTGAACAGGCGCTGGACAAACTCAAAAGATCGGATTTTCGCGCGGGATTTCATTTGAATGAGGATGACAGGAGATATATAAGGGAAAAGGGACCGGACACCGTGAGGCATCACGCGGAGGATTTTATAGCTAAAAGACTGGCGCCGGCATACATACCCAACGACGGAAGACAGACGCCGATGAAAGGACATCCTGTGTTCAAGGCACAGCATGCGTGTGCCTGCTGCTGTCGCGGCTGTCTGAAGAAGTGGTATCGCGTACCGGAGAACGTGGAATTGACGGAGGATCAGCAGCGGCGTATCGTGAACCTGCTGATGGCATGGATGGAGAGAGAAATGAGCAGGTAGCTGTCAAAAGAATATGATGACAGACGTGTATGCCCGCCATGACGGCGAGTTTTTTGTTTACAAAAAAATAATCTCAATAATTTCAAAAAATAACGCGAAATACAAAACGTGAAGAATTTGTGAAGATGCCTAAAAGCCTTGATTTTTCAACGATTTTGAGGTATTATAGATGCATAATAACGCTCAAAAAAGGGCGAAAACGAGTTAAAAATCGTGGTTTGCTATTCTGAAATTATGTAAAGTAATATCGAGCGTTAAACGGGAAAAATGAAAACCGTATCGTGTACATGTCCGCAGAATGTGTATTTCAGACGAA
>CASEFF010000152.1 GCA_949287115.1 uncultured Bacillota bacterium
AACGTTCTCACGGCCGTAAGGTATGCCCTTAAGTATGGCGTTCTTTACCGCATTCGGGCCGGACGACCCGTGGATCTTTATGACAGGTCCGTTTACTCCCAGTATCGGAGCTCCGCCGTATTCCTCGTAGTCGAATTCCTGCTTCATGTTGCCCAGATCCGATCTCAGCATCAGGGCCGCAAACTTCGTCTTCACGTTCCTCATCAGCTTGTTCTTAACCAGCTTGAGGATGTTCCACGCCACGCCTTCCGTCAGCTTCAGGATGACGTTGCCCACGAACCCGTCGCAGACGATGACCTCGCACGCCCCCACCGGAAGCTCTCTCGCCTCCACGTTACCGACGAAATTCACCGATGAAGCCTTCAGCTTCTGATATGCATCCTTTATGACGCTCGTTCCCTTGCTTTCTTCCGTGCCCAGGTTGACGAGTCCTACCTTCGGGTTCTCACGCCCCCAGACCTTCTCCATGTATATGCTCCCCATGAGACCGGACTCCAGCAGATTCTGGGCCTTCGCCTCGGAGCTTGCTCCCGCGTCGACCAGCAGCGACGGCTCCCCGCCGAGACACGGATATATGCTGGCGAGAGCCGGTCTGTCTATACCTTCTATCCTCCCCAGTATCATCCTTGCGCCTACCACCAGCGCACCGGTGTTGCCGCCGGATATGAACAGGTCTCCCTGCCCGTCCTTCACCATGTTGAGCCCTATGACCATGGATGACTCCGTCTTCCTCCTTATGGCCTTCACCGGGCTGTCCTCCATGGTTATCACGTCTCTGGCATCCACTATCTTTATGTTCCTGCTGCGGGACCTGTTCTTTTTCAGCTCGGCTTCTATCTCTTCCCTGCGTCCCACTATGTATATGTCATCCTTTATCTGCTTCGCAGCGGCCACGGCTCCTTTTACTATCGCTTCAGGAGCGTTGTCGCCTCCCATTCCGTCAAGTACTATCTTCATATCGCCATCACCCTCCTTTACAAAATCATTTGCGGGTGTCATGCCTTCCGGCATTTCCCGTCTTCGCGAGGAACTCCTTCACGTTCCCTTCCACGTCATCAGATCCGAACACGGACGATCCCGCCACGACGATCTCCACTCCCGCGTCCGTCACCGTCCTTACGTTATCCGTATTTATGCCTCCGTCTATCTCTATGACAAGCTCCGGATTTTTCTCTTCCTTCATCTTTCTCAGCTTTTCGACTTTTTCCGTCGCCGACGGTATGAACTTCTGGCCTCCGAATCCCGGGTTCACCGACATTATCAGCACCATGTCGATGTCACCGATGCAGTATTCCAGCGTCGACAGCGGTGTGGCAGGATTGAGCGCCACTCCCGCCTTCACTCCCAGCGACTTTATGTGCTGTATCGTCCTGTTAAGATGTACGCACGCCTCCTGATGGACCGTGATGTACTCCGTCTGCTCCGTGACGAAATCTTCGAGATATCTGTCGGGCTCCTCTCTCATCAGGTGCACATCGAAAGGCAGTCCGCTCTTTCCCAGAAGGCTTTTCATCACCGCCGCTCCGAAGCTGATGTTGGGAACGAAGTGCCCGTCCATCACGTCCACGTGTATCAGGTGCGCCCCCGCTCTCTCTATCGCCGCCACGCTGTCCCCCAGTCGTGAAAAGTCCGCCGATAATATCGACGGTGCCAGTTGTATCATATCGCCACCTCCCGATGTCATCATCAGTACTGCCTGCTCTTCCTTATCTCTTCCAGTATGGATCTGTACGACCCGTATCTTCCCTCGTCTATCCTGCCCTCTTTCAGGGCTTCCAGCACGCGGCATCCCGGCTCCGCCACATGTCTGCAGTCGTTGTATCTGCATCCCGCGGCCGCCCCGGCTATTTCCGGGAACATGTCCGAAAGTTCGTCCTCTTCCATGTCCGGCACGTCAAAGGACGTGAACCCCGGCGTATCGAATATCATCGTGCCTTCCCCGTCTATGTCGAACAGCTCCGCATGCCTCGTCGTATGCCTTCCCCGCTGCGACTTTTCGCTTATGTCTCCCGTCTCGGCATCCGCATGAGGTATGAGCCTGTTGAGTATGGTGGATTTCCCCACTCCCGACGGTCCTGCAAGAGCCGAACGTTTGCCGGATATGAGCCGCTTCAGTTCATCAAAACCCGCTCCGCCCATGCTGTTCAGACATATTAGTGGATATATGCCTTCGTACACCTTTCGCAGCATCCCGATGTTGGCCGCCGCCTTCTCATGTTTTTTGCCGGCTGCCGGATCTGCCAGATCGCACTTGTTGACGCATATGACGATGTCCGTGTCCGCCTTTTCGGCCATCACCAGGAACCTGTCGATGACCTGAGGCACCGGATCGGGCCGCATTGCCGCCGTCACGATGATGAAGCAGTCCACGTTGGCCACGAAGGGTCTGACGAAGCTGTTCTTTCTCGGCAGTATCTCCGTGATGAGGCTGTCGTCGTTGCCGGGTATGACTTCCACCACCGCACCGTCGCCTACCGCCGGTTTCATGTCGCGCTGCTTGAATATTCCCCTCGCTTTGCATCTATAGACTGAGTCGCCGGATTTTACGTAATAAAATCCGGCGATCCCCTTTACGATCGTCCCTCTGAGACGTTCATTCCTGTTGTTGTCGCTGCTATTCATCGGAGTCTCCGTCATCCTCCGAATCATCAGCAGGCGCTGACGTACTCGGCTCCGGTTCAGGGCCTTTGCTGACTCTGAGCCTTACCGACGTACCTCTGTCCAGCCGCGCGTTGGCTTCGTACTGCTGCCACATTACCTCGCCTTCGACGTAAGTATTGCTGTAGTCATAGCTTATCTCACCGACTTCCAGATGGGCGTTTGCCAGCGCCGCCTGGGCATCGCTGAGGCTCTGGCCTATCAGATAAGGCACTACCGCCTTCGCCAGCGAGCCGTCACTTACAACGACGTTTATGGCGCTGCCCTTCTCGGCCGTCGTTCCCGGCTCCGGATCCTGACTTATGACGGTACCTGCCTCTTCTTCACTGGCCTCCTCCGTCACTTTCCCCAGCTTGAACCCTGCGGCGTCAAGATAATCATCAAGTTCATCCTGCATCTTGCCGCGGAGATCGGGTACGTCGCCGTCTCCAAGGCCGTTACTGATGTTGACCGTCACGGTGCTTCCTGTCTTTATCTTCGTTCCTGCTTCCGGATCCTGCGATACTATACGACCCTTTTCGACATCCTCGCTTATGACCTCATCGCCCTTCTTTATCTTCAGGTCGTATTCAGCTGCGGCCTCACGGGCCTCCTCAAGCGTCATGTTCTTAAAGTCCGGAGTCTTTATCTCCTCGCCGCCGAATGCTCCCAGCGCAAACGCCACCGCTATGCCGGCGATAATGGCAGCCGCTGCGGCCGCTATGATGATTATGAGACGCTTTTTCTTCTTGTCCATCCCCTTCTTGCCGTCTTTTTCGTCGCCTTCCTCATCGTATTCCTCGCCGTCGTCGTAATCCGTCTCCGCTATAGGGCCGTCGCCTTCGCGCACCGGCTTCATCGTACCGGTAGCTCCGCCCATCAGCACGGAATTGCCAACGACGCTGCCCACGAATTCCAGGTTGTTGAGAGCCTCTATCAGTTCGTCGGCTGATGCGTATCTGTTTATCGGATACTTGTCCGTACATTTCAGGATTATGTGCTCGAGAGCCGGAGGCACTCCGTCCACCAGTCTCGAAGGCGGTATCATCTCGCCGTTTATGTGCATCAGCGCTATGTTGACAGGATTGTCGCCGTCAAAAGGCACCCTTCCCGTCAGCATCTCGTACATCACGATACCGAGGGAATATATGTCGGACTTCTCGTCCACGTATCCTCCCCTTGCCTGCTCCGGAGAGAAGTAATGCACCGACCCTATTATGCCGTCGGTGTTGTCCACTATCGTCGCCGCATTGACCGCCTTGGCTATACCGAAGTCCGTTATCTTCGCCGTGCCGTTAGGCGTTATCATGATGTTGTGAGGCTTGACGTCCCTGTGTATTATGTGGTTTTTGTGGGCAAAGGACAGGGCCGCCGCTATCTGCTTCGACAGCGCAATGACCTTCGGATAGGACATGGCGCCGTGCTCCTTTATGTAGTCGCTGAGGGTCTTTCCCTCTATCAGCTCCATCACTATGTAATGGATGTTGCCTTCACGTCCGACATCGTATATGTTGACGATGTTGGGATGGGACAGGCTGGCCGCCGCCTGGGACTCTCTCCTGAAGCTGTCTATGAACTTGCTGTCGTTGATGAATTGCGGCTTGAGTATCTTTATGGCCACAAAACGGTTGAGCAGCCTGTCCTTCGCCTTGTAGACAACGGACATACCGCCTTCACCTATCCGCTCAAACAGTTCATACCTGCCTGCCAGAACTTTATTGCTCATAACTTCCTCCTATAACACTATATCTTTAAACAAATCACCGTGATGTTATCTCTTCCGCCGAGCCTGAGGGCTTCATCTACAAGCCCCGTGCAGGCGTCGTTCATGTTGTCGTTCTCTTCCAGTATATCTACGATCCGTTCCGGCGGGACTTCTCCGTAAAGTCCGTCCGAACAGAGTATAAGCACATCCTCTTTTTCGACCGCCAACCTGTAAAAATCAGGCTCGACCGCCATGTCGGCTCCGAGAGCCTTCGTTATGACATTCTTCTGTCTGTGGTTTTCCGCCTCCTCTTCGGTTATGAGGCCCTTGTCTATCAGCTCGTTGACGTAGGTATGATCCTTCGTTATCCTGCTCAGGACTCCGGATCTCAGCAGATACGCCCTGCTATCGCCTATGTTGGCTATGTAGGCGGCCCCGTCGAATATGTATGCCAGCACTATGGTCGTCGCCATGCCCCGGTTGTCTTCATTGACCGTTCCCATCGTGAATATCTTCTCGTTGGCTCTGTCTATGGCCTCCGAAAAAAAACCGAATATATCATCCGGTTCATTATACTGCCGCAGGTCGTTGTCGTTGACGTAGCTGGCTATCTCGCTGACGGCCGTCCTGCTGGCCACCTCTCCGGAGTTGTTGCCGCCCACACCGTCAGCTACTATATATACATCGTGACTCGGTATGACGAAGCACGCGTCTTCGTTTTTTTCACGAACTATTCCTCTGTTACATTTAAATCCGATCTGTACCATTTAAATCTAAATCCTCTTGTTCCTTTTGCCTCTCACGCCTTCCGGGCGATACCACGCTCCGCGGCGTTTTCTACAGCAACCCTTCCTTTCTCTCCATAACGCATATGAAAAATCCGTCGGTGCCGTTGATGCTCGGCAGCAGCAGCGTCCTCTCCTTCTTGGTGAATCCCGGATGCTTTTTGAGGAACTCATCGGTGACTTTCTCGTTTTCGGCCGGATTTATCGTGCACGTGCTGTACACCAGCCTTCCGCCCGGCTTCACGTAGTTGGACGAAGCGGAAAGTATGGCAAGCTGCTTCTTCGGCAGTCGTTCCATCTCCTCGGTGAAAGCCTTGTACTTTATCTCCGGCTTTCTCCTGGCCACGCCCAGCCCGGAGCACGGCGCATCCACCAGCACCCTGTCTGCCTTGTATATCATGGACGAATCCACCCTTGTGGCGTCCCACGATCTCGTATCTATATTTGTTATGCCGAGCCTCTTTGCTTCCCTGTCCACCAGATCCAGCTTTCTCCTGTATATGTCGGAAGCTATGATCCTTCCCGTGTTGTTCATCCTCTCGGCTATGGCCGTCGTCTTTCCTCCCGGCGCAGCACATACATCCATCACCACATCTCCGTGCTTCGGATCGACCTTCTCCGCCACCAGCATGGAGCTCTCGTCCTGCGGCGTGAACATGCCCAGCTTGTACATCTCCGTATCGAGGAGCCTGCTGCCCTTCACGTTGAGCGCGTTCTGACAGAGACCGCCTTCCTCGACCTCGTAGCCCTGCTCCTCCAGCTTTGCCATCAGGTCCTTCTTCATGACCTTGAGCCAGTTGACCCTTATGGTCATAGGCGGCGTCATGTTGCCGGCGCTCAGCAGTTCCTCTACGAAATCCGTATTGTAGTACTCGAGCCACGTCTCTATTATCCACGGCGCATAAGAATATTTCACCGACAGATACCTCACTTCGTCGTCGGCTCTGTCAGGCAGTCTCAGCTGTATCTTCTTCTTCTGATATTCGCGCAGCACGCCGTTGACAAGTCCGCCCTTCGTCCTGCAGTACTTTTTCGCCAGCACGACGCTCTCGTTGACCGCTGCATACTCCGGCACCGAATCCATGTATCCCAGCTGATATATGCCCATCCTCATTATCGTCAGCTCCTGGGTCCTGAGGCTGTCTATGCCGTCCTTCAAAAGCTGGTCTATATAGTAGTCCAGCGTCATCTTGTTTTCCAGCACGCCGTATACCAGTTCCCTGACGAAACTCTGGGAGTTCGGCTTGTTGACTATTATCTGGTGGTTCACCGCCAGATTCGAATATGCCTTCTTCGACTCTACGTCCACTAAAGTCAGATACGCGGTCTTTCGATTCACATCCATTAATTGCGCCCCCTAATCATCAATATCCTGATCAAATTGGCGATCGATGTCGCCAGCGCAGCCACATAGGTCATCGCCGCAGCCGACAGCACCTTTTTCGCGCCCTTAACTTCCGTCTCGTCTATTATGCCCAGGGACACCAGCTGCTTTATCGCTCTGCTGCTGGCATTCAGTTCCACCGGCAGGGTTATCGTATGGAACAGTACCACGACTGCGAAAAATATTATACCCAGATCGAATATGAAATTCCCCGTCGTCCTGTTGCCCTGCCATATTATGATCAGTCCTATGATCAGCAGCGGCCACGATGCCGTCGATACGAGGTTTACCACCGGCGCTATGGCGCTCCTGAACTTCAAAAACACGTACGATGTTCCGTCCTGGATCGCGTGCCCCGACTCGTGAGCTGCGATGCTCACTGCCGCTATGGATGTACCGTTGTACACCTGCGAAGAAAGGCGCATGATATCCTTTGACGGGTCGTAGTGATCCGTCAGCCTGCCTGCCACCATCTCCACCGGCACGTGCTGCAGACCGTTGCTGTCGAGTATCATCCTCGCAGCCTGTCTGCCCGTGATCCCTTTTCTGTTTGCTATCCCCGAATACTTCCTGTACGCTCCGCTGACCTTCGACTGCGCATAGAACGCGAATATCATGGCAGGTATCAGTATTATTATCGTGGGATCGAACATACCAAAATACATATAGTTACCTCAGATTATAATTTTATCTTAAAACCGTTCCAATTTCAATAGAATTGCCCTTTAAATATTCTCCGACCGCCACTCTTTTTTTACCGGGCATCTGTATGCGCGTCACCCGCAGCACGCGTCCTCCCGCGGCTATTTCTATGGCGTCTGCATCCGTTCCGATCACCGTTCCGAAAGGCGCATCCGAAGTTCTGCCGCCATCCTCCGCCTCCCATATCTTCATCATCCTGTCGCCGTACATCGCATATGTGCCCGGCCACGGATCGAAGGCCCTTATGAGACGCTCTATCTCCACGGGGCTCCTGGAAAAATCTATATGTCCTTCGGCCTTGGATATCATCGGCGCGTACGTCGCCTTGCTGTCGTCCTGCTTTTCGGCCTTCAGCGTCTTCAGGCGCGGCAATGTCTCCGCAAGAAGATCGGCGCCCATTACCGCCAGCTCATCGTGGAGCTGCTGACCGGTCTTGTGGTCTACGGGAGTCGATCTCTTTGCCAGCATATCGCCCGTGTCCACACCTTCTGCCATGTACATTATCGTCACGCCCGTCTCCTCGTCTCCTTCTATGATGGCGCGCTGTATCGGTGCCGCCCCCCTGAATCTCGGCAGCAGCGATCCGTGTATGTTTATACATCCCAGCGGCGGTATGTCCAACACTTCCTTAGGCAGTATCTGTCCGTATGCCGCCACGGCTATGACGTCCGGCGCCGCCTCCCTCAGCTGCTCAAGAAACTCCGCATCCTTTCGCAGTCTCTGCGGCTGTCTGACTTCAAGACCCAGCTCGAGAGCCTTCTCCTTGACGGGAGAAAACTTCACTTTTTTACCCCTGTCCCTTACCGCATCCGGCTGCGTCACGACGAAAAGTATCTCATGGCCCTCCCTGTGCAGCCGCTCCAGCGCGGGAACCGCAAAGTCGGGCGTCCCCATATATACTATCCTCATATCCGTTCCTCTCTATTCTCCGTCCTCATCGGTGACAGGGCGCACATTCCTTGCCTTGTCGATGTAGAGTATGCCGTCAAGGTGATCGTTCTCATGGCTCATCACTATTGCCGGGAATCCCTCCAGTACGTATTCCTGCATATTGCCGTCCCTGTCGAGCCCGCGGATCCTTATCCTTTCCGGTCTTTCCACCGTGCCCACATAGCCCGGCACGGAAAGGCACCCCTCGTCGCTCTCCTGCATGCCTTCTACGTCGCTTATCTCGGGGTTCACGAAGCAGTACACCTCTCCCGGCTCCGGCTCCGCCACGAACATCCTCCGCATGATGCCTATCTGCGGCGCGGCAAGGCCGACACCTCCCGCATCCCGCATCGTCTCTATCATATCGTCCAGGATCGTCCTGATCCTGTCGTCAACCTTGTCCACTTCTCTGCATTTCTTCCTCAGGATCGGGTCCCCTTCATGAAATATGTTTCTCAATGCCATGATTCCTCTTCCTCCTAAACAAAACTGTATGGGTTTATATCGACTACCGCCGTATACTTTTTCTTCCTGTTCTTCCTGTCTTCCTCTCTGATACGGCTTATGGCTCCGGAGTATATGGATCTCCTTCCCTTAAGGCACTTTATCAGCATGGAAAACCTGTATGTGTCCTTTATCTTCTTCATGTA
>CASEFF010000153.1 GCA_949287115.1 uncultured Bacillota bacterium
CTATGCGGGAGAAGCTGCTGACGATCCCCGAAGCGACCATAACGAGCTCATTCAATCACAACCTTGAGATCGGCGGAGCGACCACCAGCAAGGCCGATGCTCTTGAGCACATGTGCGGCATATTCGGCATAACGAGGGATGAGATGATGGCTGTGGGGGACAGCCCCAACGATATAGCCATGCTGAAGGCGGCGGGCATAGCCGTCGCCGTAGGGAATGCGAAGGAAGAAGTGAAAGCTGTGGCGGACTACGTGGCTCCGTCGAACAATGATGACGGTGTGGCCGATGCCATAGAGAGGTTCGTGTTGAAGGCGTGACCTGCGCGCCGTATCACGGTATATAAAATGTATATATAATGAAGGAAAGTTTTGCGGACGGCTGCGGACTTTCCTTTTTGTTTTGCGGACATTTTGAGAGAAAGGTGTTGACAGGGAGGAAATACCATATTATTATATAAATGGAAAAATTATGAAATACAGAACGGGAAGGGAAAGGAGAGCGTCATGGACAGGAGTTTCAACGCGGCTCTGGGGAGAGCAGGCGAAGATGCGGCGGCGGGCATGCTGGAGAGCAGAGGGTACATCATACTGGACAGGAACTATATGAGTCCCGAGGGGGAGATAGATATAGTTGCGGAAAAGGACGGCAGCATCGTGTTCGCGGAAGTGAAGACGAGGCGCGGGACCATGTACGGCAGGCCGTGCGAAGCGGTGGACGGCAGGAAACGGTCGCGCATCAGGAAATCGGCCATATGCTATCTCCGCGAAAAAAGATGCGGCCGGGAAGGGTACGGCAGGATAAGGTTCGATGTCATCGAGATAGCGATAAATCACGTGAAGGGCGCTTTCTGAGGATGATTTTTGAAGATGCTTTCCGAAGGGTGCTTCCCGGCGCTGCAGGCAGAGGATACGGAGGCCGCGGAGAAAGGATGGTGCGGATGCTTACGAAGGTAAAGACTGCGACGCTGACAGGCGTTGAAGGCCGCGTCGTGACGGTGGAGACGGACTTGAGGAGAGGTCTGCCGTCTCTGACGATAGTCGGCCTTGCGGATACCACCATAAGGGAGTCCTGCGACAGGATAAGGCCTGCAATAATGAATTCGGGAGAAGCTTTTCCCGACGGGCGGGTGACGGTGAACCTCGTGCCGGCCGGAAGGAGAAAGGAAGGAAGTCACTTCGATCTGCCCATAGCCGTCGGTATAATGGCTCTTGCGCAAAGCGAAAGCGGAAAAGGACGTGAAGGTGAAAGGGGAAGCGGATGCGGATTCTGCGGTGAGGACCCCGTACGGGCGGATACGGCTTTTCTGGGGGAACTGTCGCTGGACGGGACGGTCAACAGGGTGAACGGAGCCCTGCCGCTGGCGATGGGATTAAGGGCCGCCGGCGTGAAGCGCATAGTAGTTCCCGCGGCAAACGCCCGGGAAGTGTCAGTCCTGACGGATGTGGATATATTGCCGGTAGACGATCTGAGACAGGCGGCGGATATCGCGTTTTACGGAGCGGACATCGCGGCGGGGACGGATGCGATGACGAAAGCTGCGAAGACATTCGGAAGAACGGCAGACGTGAACCTGGATTTTTCACAGGTCATCGGTCAGAGCACGGCAAGACGCGCCGTGGTCATAGGTGCGGCGGGGAATCACGGTCTTCTGATGATAGGAGGACCGGGCTGCGGAAAGACCATGATAGCCAGAAGGATACCTACGATAATGCCCGGGCTGACGTACGGGGAAAAGCTGGAGATAACGGGGATATACAGCGTGGCGGGACTTCTGAGCGAAGAGTTTCCCGTCGTGGAGGAAAGACCGTTCAGGAGCCCGCATCACACCATATCGACAGCGGCGCTGATAGGCGGCGGCGCAAGGCCGAGACCGGGAGAGCTGTCTCTCGCCCACAGAGGAGTGCTGTTTCTCGATGAGATGGGCGAGTTCGACAGCAGAGCCATAGACGCCATGCGACAGCCCGTGGAAGACGGGTACGTCAGGATAAACAGGAGCATGGAAGAGGTGGTGTTCCCGTCGAAGGTCATGCTGGTGGCGGCGGCCAATCCGTGCAAATGCGGGAACCTGTGGGATGAAAACAGGGTGTGCACCTGTACGGAAGGGCAGCTCAGAAGCTACAGGCGGAAGCTTACGGGACCCTTTGCCGACAGGATAGATATGCACGTAAAGATGGCGCCGGTAACGGGTCTTGACGTGACGGGCGCAGGAGGAGGGGAGCGCACATCGTCGGCGCGGATGAGGGAAGACGTCGAAAGGGCCGCGGCGATCCAGCGTGAAAGGTATAAGGATACCGTATACGACAGCAACGGAGATCTGGACGAGAGCGGCATAGCGAAGTTCTGCGTGACGGGAGCCGGAGCTGCCGGGCTTTTGGCGAAGGCGTGCGACAGCATCGGTCTTACGATGAGGGCACGCGGCAAACTGCTGAAGGTGTCGAGGACGATAGCCGATCTTGACGGCTCGGAAGACATAAAGGAAGAGCACGTGGCGGAAGCCCTTATGTACAGGACCGTGAGCGCGGACTGATACAGCCGGTATGATGACGCATGACGTGATGCGCAGGATACGGCAGATGAGGAGAGGATATGGGAGAGATGAGGAAGATAGCTGATGCGGAAGTGATAACACCCGGTATGCCCGCATATCCGGCGCGTCTGAAAGAGCTGCCGGACTTCCCGAAGACCCTGTACTGCATAGGGAATGTGAAGCTGCTGGAGAGCGGGGGAGTTTCCATCGTGGGCTCGAGGAAGACCAACGCGTACGGCCGCGGTGCAGCCGTGCGGTTTGCCGGAAGCATAGCGGAAGCCGGAGTGACCGTGGTCAGCGGCATGGCGAGGGGCATAGATACATGCGCCCACAGAGGGGCGCTGGATGTCTGCGGCGATACCGTTGCCGTGCTGGGATGCGGCGTGGACGTATGTTATCCGGCGGAAAACGCGGAGCTCAAATGGGAGATAGAGGCAAAAGGCCTCATAGTATCCGAATATCCTCCGGGCAGGAAGCCGGAGCGATATCATTTCCCGCAGCGCAACAGGATAATAAGCGGGCTGTCGGAGCTGACGCTGGTGATACAGGCGGGGAACGCCAGCGGCGCCCTCATAACCGCCGAACTGGCGGCAGGTCAGGGGCGCGAAGTATGTGCGGTTCCGGGCAATGTGGACAACGTCTACTGCGTGGGCAGCAACAAGCTGATACAGGAAGGAGCCTGCGCGGTGCTGAATCCGGGCGATGTGCTGGAGCTTCTGGGCGTGGGAGTGATGTCGGGCAGGAAAGCGGAAGAAGTGCTGGGAAACAGCGAGATGAACGTGTACAGAGCGCTGGAGGAACACGGCGAGCTGACGCTGGATCAGCTGTGCGAAGTGCTGGACAGACCCGTATCGCACGTGGCGGGAATAGTGTCCGTCATGGAGATGAAAGGAGTCGTTTTTTCGGGGATGGGGAAAATTTTTATTGCAAAAGTTTAGAAATATACATATAATCAGATACTAGAAGTTAAAATAAGTCATATCCACGGACGGGAAAGGCGCCGCAGGACCGCTGCGGAGGGCCGGTACCGTCGGTATTTCATACATGTAAGGAGGAGCCTTTATGGCCGCGGCAAAAAAGAAGATACTTGTGATAGTGGAGTCTCCGTCAAAGGCGAAGACGATAGGAAAGTTTCTCGGCGGAAGATACAAAGTCATAGCGTCGGTGGGACACGTGCGGGATCTGCCCAAGAGCAAGCTGGGAATAGATATAGAGAACGATTTTGAGCCTCAGTACATATCCATAAGAGGCAAGGGAGACATAATAAAGGAACTGAAGAAGGAAGCCAAGAATGCTTCGAAAGTCTATCTCGCGACCGACCCGGACCGAGAAGGAGAAGCCATATCTTGGCATCTGGCGTTTTTGCTGGGAATAGATCCCCAGACGCCGTGCAGGATAGTTTTCAACGAGATAACGAAGAAGGCGATAACGGAAGCGATAAAGAATCCGAGACCTATAGATCTCAGGCTAGTGGACGCCCAGCAGGCGAGGAGAGTGCTGGACAGGCTGGTGGGATATCAGATAAGCCCGCTGCTGTGGAGGAAGGTCAGACGCGGTCTGAGCGCAGGCAGGGTGCAGTCGGCCGCACTGAAGATAATATGCGACAGGGAAAACGAGATAAAGAACTTCAAGCCCGAGGAATTCTGGATCATCACGGCTGAGTTCCGCAAGGGGAAGAAGTTCACGGCAAAGCTGACGGAATACAGAGGAAAGAAGATAGTCATAGAAAACAGAGAAAGGAACGACGAGATACTCGACGTTCTGAAAAAGGGCAGCTTTACGGTGAAGAGCATCGAGGAAAAGGACAGGATGAGGAGACCTTCGGCTCCGTTCACCACCAGCAGCATGCAGCAGGATGCAGCCAACAAGCTGAACTTTTCCGCCAGAAAGACCATGATGATAGCGCAGCAGCTCTACGAGGGCGTCGAGGTGAAGGGCCGCGGGACCATAGGTCTCGTATCCTACATAAGGACGGACTCGGTGAGGATATCCGACGAGGCGAGAGCGGCGTCGAAGGACTACATCGTGGAGAACATGGGCGAGACGTATTACAGCAGCAACGTATACAGGAACAGGAAGGGCGATGTGCAGGATGCCCATGAGGCCATACGTCCCAGCTACGTGGATCTGACGCCGGACATGATTAAGGAATCCCTCAGCAGGGATCAGTACAGGCTGTACAGCCTCATATGGAACAGGTTCGTGGCAAGCCAGATGGCGCCGGCCAGATTCAGACAGGTCAGCGTTGTGATAGAGAACGGCGATTACGATTTCAGGGCGGTGGGTTCGAGGATGATCTTCGACGGATTCCTCAAAGTTTACTCATCGTCAAAAGACGATGAGGATAAGTGGCTGCCCGATATGGAAAAGGGAGAGACGCTGAAAGCCGACAGCATCGGGGGACAGCAGAACTTCACGCAGCCGCCGGCAAGGTTCACGGAGGCCAGTCTGGTGAAGGATCTCGAGGAGAAGGACATAGGCCGTCCGAGTACCTATGCGCCTATCGTGGCGACGCTGCTCGACAGAAAGTATATATCGAAAGAAAAAAAATCGTTGATTCCTACTGATCTGGGGTTTATAGTAACTGATATGATGGAGCAGTACTTCAACGAGATCGTCGACGCGGGATTCACGGCCCAGATGGAGGAAAATCTCGATGATATCGAGACGAAGGGCGTGAGATGGAAGAGCGTCATAGAGGATTTTTACGATACGCTGAAGGACGAGCTGAAGACTGCCGACGAGCAGATAGAAAAGGTCGAGTTCGAGGAGGAGCCTACGGGCGAGCTCTGCGAGAAATGCGGACGCCCCATGGTGATAAAGCACGGAAGGTTCGGAGCCTTTGCGGCGTGCACCGGATATCCGGAGTGCAAGAATACGAAGCCTCTCGTACAGACCATAGATGTCAAATGCCCGAAATGCGGCAAGGACATCGTCGTGAGGAGGAGCAGGAAGGGCAGGGTGTTTTACGGATGCAGCGGGTATCCCGACTGCGATCAGGTATACTGGAACAGACCGGTGGACAGGAAATGCCCTAAGTGCGGATCCCTCCTCGTGGAGAAAAAAGGCAAGGAAACGAGATATGCGTGCTCCAACAACGAGTGCGATTACAGGGAGTAGAAGAAAGATACATGCGGACACGAAAAGGAGGTAGGCATGGTACAATTTCACGCGACGACGATAGTAGCGGTAAGAAGGGGACCGGACGATATCTGCATAGGCGGAGACGGTCAGGTCACCATGGGGGAAACGGCCATAATGAAAAATGGCGCGAGAAAGGTAAAGAAGATATACAAGAATTCCATAATCACCGGATTTGCCGGATCGGTGGCGGACGCGTTCTCCCTTACGGAGAAATTCGAGGGAAAGCTGGATGAGCACGGCGGCAACCTCAAGAGGGCGGCTGTGGCGCTGGCGCAGCTTTGGCGTTCGGACAAGGCCATGAGGAATCTGGAGGCGCTGATGATAGTGGCCGACAGGAACGACATGCTGGTGCTGTCGGGTACCGGCGAGGTCATAGAACCGGATCAGCCTTTCGTCGCCATAGGATCGGGCGGCAATTACGCATATGCGGCGGCTAACGCCCTTTACAACAACACGGATCTTGGAGCCGAGGAGATAGTGAGGAAGTCGCTGGAGATAGCATCTTCTATATGCGTATACACCAACGACCACATCACCGTTGAGAAACTGTAGGAGGTAAGGGATGGCAAACAGGCTTTATCAGATGACGCCCAAGGAGATAGTGGGCGAACTGGATAAATATATAATAGGACAGGACGAGGCGAAGAAATCAGTCGCCATAGCGCTGAGAAACAGATACAGGAGAAGCCTTCTCTCCGAAGAGATGAGGGAGGAGATCACTCCGAAGAACATACTGATGATGGGTCCTACGGGCTGCGGTAAGACGGAGATAGCCAGAAGACTGGCAAAGCTCATGGATGCGCCGTTCGTAAAGGTGGAAGCCACGAAGTTCACGGAAGTCGGTTATGTGGGCAGAGACGTGGATTCCATGATCAGGGATCTTGTGGAGGCTTCGGTGAGGATAACGAAGCAGGCCATGCTGGAGGAAAAGTATTCGGTGGCCGATGAGATCGTTGAGGAAAAGATCATAGAGGCAATAATCCCGGGCAACAAGAAGCACGTGTCG
The DNA here is from genome assembly GCA_949287115.1 of uncultured Bacillota bacterium. Classification (GTDB taxonomy): domain Bacteria; phylum Bacillota; class Clostridia; order Peptostreptococcales; family Anaerovoracaceae; genus Lentihominibacter. The sequence goes on from CASEFF010000153.1 coordinate 6,678, forward strand.
GACAACAGGAACCGCGGGCCTTTCGATTTCATACTGGGCAACAGCGGATACGTGAGCCAGAAGGAGCAGTACGAGCAGCAGAAGCAGGCTGAAGCGGAGAAGGAAGAGCAGCCTGATACGCTGGCCAGAGAACAGGTCAGGCAGCAGCTGAGAGACGGTCTTCTGGAGGAACAA
>CASEFF010000154.1 GCA_949287115.1 uncultured Bacillota bacterium
ATCCCCTTGGGATCATATATCCTGAATCTGTCTCTGAAATCATGACAGCACCTGAGATTTCCCTTCAGTATCGGTAACGCTTTGGATATATACCGTCTGTCACGCAGATCCTTTATCAGCTCATCCCGCTCCGCATAACTATTCGGTATTATGATGTGCTTTTGTCTGCCGTCTTCATAATGCAACCTGTACAGATAATCTCCCCTTTCAAGCAGTGAGCCTTTGGGAAGTTCAGCCAGCCTGTTTTCCATCCAGTCGATTCTTGCCCCTGTCCTGACTATCTCTTTATCGACAAATCTCATCATTCGTATCTGATCATACATTTTACCGCCTCTTTTCTATCCATTTTTTTACATATTAGTATATTTTTGTGTTGTTTCGGTGACGAAAATTTCCTTATTTTTACTTTTTATGTTTTGCTTTGCAGTTGCCCTGCTTTTATCCTGCTGACAACTGTAAAATCCAACAGGATAGCCGCACCCACGCCTCATCGCAAAGGGCTCAGCACACCAAAAAACGCTCCGCCACAGCCACTTAAGCTCTCAAACGTTGAAAAAAGTACAGTCGCACAGTGCTGAGTGCCACTTCAACTGCAAATCACCATCTGACTGTAATATATCGCCTCAACTGCAAATCGCCATCCAGCTACAACATGCCGCTTCAGCAAAGGCTGTCTCAGCGCACAGCCCTTGCGGCCCAAACCATGAATTACCGTTTTACTCTACGGATTTTTGCTATATAATATCCTCATGGAGGGTACGATCATGAAAAAGACCGCACTGGTCCTTAGCGGCGGAGGCAGCCGCGGGGCGTATGAGATAGGAGTATGGAAGGCTCTCAAAGAGCTGGGTGTACGCATAGACATGGTGTTCGGCACATCCGTGGGTGCCATAAACGGAGCGATGGTAGCGCAGGGCGCCCTCGAGCAGGCCGAAGAGCTGTGGCTCCGCATGGAAACGGATATGATCTTCGACATAGAGTCCGGCGGCGTACCGACAGAAGATGCGCTGGCGTACGCAAGGGAGATTGTTCTCCACGGCGGCGCCGGCAGTACCGGTCTTTCGGGGCTCCTTCATAAATATATAAATGAAAAAAAGGTGCGGCGTTCCAAAACGGATTACGGCCTCGTCGCAGTCGAATTCCCGTCCCTTAAAGCACACCATTTCTTTGTCGATGACATACCCGAGGGCAGACTGGTGGATCACATAATGGCCAGCGCCTCGTGCTTTCCGGCAGTAAAAAAATACGAGATAGAAGGCGTGAGCTATATAGACGGAGGTTACAGCGACAACCTGCCCGTATCGATGGCGCTTTCACGGGGAGCCGACAGGATCATCGCCGTCGACCTCGAAGCGGTGGGCGTCGTCGATCACGAAGCGCTGGAAAAGGCATCCCAATCATGCGACTCGTTCCATCTCATCAAAAGCCCCCTTTCCCTGGGCAACTTCCTGATGTTCGACAGGATGAACACGGCAAGGATAATGAGGCTGGGATATCTGGACACCATGCGCAGGTTCGGCATATATGACGGAGAACGCTATACGTTCGAAAAGGGCGCTTTCAGCGATTTGCACATAACGGGTGCGGACAGCGCCGCATATTTTCTCGAGCTCGATCCGGGCGAGGTCTATACGAAGGAGCGCATGAAACAGGCAGCTTCGGATAGACTGAGACAGCTCGACACATCGTCACGCCTGTCGGAAGCCATGTCACGCATCAGACAGATCGACTCGATTTCCGACCTGTCGCTCATGGCCGCGAAAATAAAGGATATCATCTCCGATGCCGATATGCACATGGCTCTGATAATCTACATCGCCGACGATCTCAGAGAAAACGAAGGGGAGAGCATTTTCCTAAACCCTCATATATTCAGACTTCTCGACTCCGAGATACAGGCGGCCGGTTTCCTGAACCGCGAAGGTCTTCTTGACGGATTCGACATATGAACGCCGCCGTCAAAACACAGTTAATACATCCTTAATATTTAATTAAAGGTTTACCTCCTTTAATGTTAATCTCTTTTCTTTCATACTGGTCATACGAAAACAGGAGGTATGACCGGTATGAAAAACATTCTTGAATTTCTCGAAAGGACGGCTGCCATCAGCCCGTCCAAAACAGCCATCACCGATGATAACAGTTCGGCCGATTTCCTGAGCCTGATGAACGATGCCGGGGCCATCGCCTGCTCGCTGAAAGACGCAGGTCCCAAAAGTCCCGTAGCCGTGCTCATGAACAGGAGCATCGGCTGCGTCAAAAGCATGCTGGCGGCGGTTTACGCCGGCTGTTTTTACACCGTCATCGACGTATCGTCACCGCCGGCCCGCATAAGGAACATACTCGACACTCTGAAGCCCCGCGCGGTGATAACGGACTACACCCATCTGGCGCTGGCGAAAGAGCTGTGCCGGGACGAACAGATCGTACTGTACGAAGATGCGGCAGGCAACGAGCCCGACCGCGATTTTCTTGACGGAGTGCGCAGGGACATGATCGATACCGACCCGCTTTACGTGCTGTTCACCAGCGGTTCGTCAGGAGATCCTAAGGGCGTGGTAGTCTCCCACAGGAGCGTCATCAGCTACGTGACGTGGGTCACGGAAGAGTTCGGATTTGACGACCGCACCAGATTCGGCTCGCAGACGCCCCTCTACTTTTCAATGTCAGTCACCGATCTGTTTTCCACCCTTTGCTGCGGAGGGACTTACCACATGATACCGCGCGTGATGTTCTCATTTCCCGCAAAGCTCGTGGGATATCTGGATGAACAGCGCATAAATACCATCTACTGGGTGCCGTCGGCTCTCGCCGTTGCGCCCGCATGGGATCTGTTCAGTCAGGTGAAGCCGCGTTACCTGGAAAAGGTACTGTTCGCCGGCGAGGTGATGCCCACAAAGCATCTCAACTACTGGCGCAGACATCTCCCCGACTGCATGTACGCCAATCTGTTCGGGCCTACGGAAACGACCGACATATGCTCCTTTTACGTCATCGACAGGGATTTCCGCGACGACGAGCCTCTGCCCATAGGTCGGGCATGCGACAACTGCGGTCTTCTGATGCTGACGGAAACGGGTGACGAAGCGCATCCCGGAGAGGAAGGCGAACTGGCGGTGCGCGGTTCTTTCCTTGCCGACGGATATTACATGGATGAAGAAAAGACCGACGCCGCCTTCCCTCAGAATCCGCTGAACGCCGCTTATCCCGAGAGGATATACATGACGGGCGACATAGTCAGGCTCAACGATCGCGGAGAGTACATGTACGTATCCAGGAAGGATCAGCAGATAAAGCGGTCAGGCTTTCGCATCGAGCCGGGAGAGATAGAGACCGCCGCGGATGCCCTTGAAGGAGTCGGGTCATCGGCCCTCATATATCACGAAGGCCCGCAGCGGCTGACGCTGGCATATACGGGCGAAGGCGTGCCGAAGACCGACATGGCCTCATGGCTCCGGAGCCGCATCCCCGCGTACATGATGCCCGACGATATCGTAAAGGTAAGCGCCATGCCCCTCAACGCCAACGGCAAAACAGACAGGAAAAGACTTGCAAAGGAACTGGCCGCGGAGCTTTCCGCGACCTCAGACAGGAGGTAAACGAAATGAGCGAGATAATGGAAATACTTCGCGAGATAAACCCGCACGAGAACATCGAAGGCAGGACGGATCTGTTTTCTTCCGGAATTCTGGACTCCATGAGCATAATACTGCTGGCTTCCGAGATAAACGACAGATACGACGTGGAGATCAGAGCCGTCGATATAACGCCCGAAAACTTCGATTCACCGGAAAACATCATGAAGCTCGTCAGCAGGCTCCGGGCGGAGGCATCATAGGAGGAGACACACCATGAGCTACACGACACTGACATTCATGATATTTCTCACATGTGTGGGAACGCTTTACTTCATAGTGCCAAAAAGAGCTCAATGGCTCATACTGCTGGCTGCATCCGCAGCTTTCTACGTCGTATCCTGCGGCTCCGGCGTCGTGTTTCTGGCGGCCGGAGCCGTCGTGTTCTATCTGGGAGGTCTGGCAACGTATCGCACAGGCAAAAGCCCGGCTCCCGGAGCCGGCAGGCGCGCCAGAGCCGTCCTCACCGTCACGATACTTTTCGCTCTGGCGCTTCTCATCGCCACAAGGTACATGAGCGGTCCTATACTGGCTGCGGGGATCCTGCTGCCCCTCGGCATATCCTACTACACGCTGATGGGCATAAGCTACGTGACGGACGTTTACAGAGGCAAAATCGCTCCCGAGAAAAACCCGCTGATGGTGCTGCTGTTCCTCTGCTACTTCCCCCACATAACGGAAGGACCCTTTGACCGTTACGGAGCGCTTTCCGCACAGTTTCGCGCGCCGCACCGATTCGACTACGACAGGGTCAAAGACGGCTGCCTGCTGATGCTGTGGGGGCTGTTCAAAAAGCTGGTCATAGCCGACAGAGCCGGACTCATAGTCAACACCGTGTTTTCGACTCACGAAAATTACAGCGGCTCCATGCTGATGTTCACCGTGATCCTCTACACGCTGCAGATCTACGGGGAGTTTTCCGGCTGCATGGATATTGTGACGGGAGCTTCGCGCATATTCGGCATAG
>CASEFF010000155.1 GCA_949287115.1 uncultured Bacillota bacterium
ATTCGTACAGTGGCAAAGGCTCGGCAGCCCTGCCGCACCCGACGAAGAACTTATCGGCTTTATGAACGACGGCACCGCCCCGCGCGTACGTCTTGACATGCTGCCCGCTTCGGCTCTCGGTACATCGTACGAACTGACCCTGTCTCCCTTGGAAGTGCGGTATATATCACTTCGGGACTTTACCGCATTGCCGTAAAGTGGTATAATTATCACAATTATTAGCAAAATTTAAGATTTATGAGGTATGGAAATGTATAAGATCAGCACTTTAAACAAGATATCGCCCGTCGGACTCGCCCGTCTGACCGACGACTACACCATCACGGAAACCGTTGAAGAGGCAAACGGCATAATCCTGAGAAGCTACAGCATGCACGAGATGGATCTGTCCGACGAACTTCTCGCCGTAGGAAGAGCGGGAGCCGGCGTCAACAACATCCCTCTCGACAAATGCGCTCAGCAGGGCATCGTCGTTTTCAACGCTCCGGGAGCCAACGCCAACGCCGTCAAAGAGCTGTGCCTGTCGGGGCTGTTCCTTGCCGCAAGGAACATACCGGAAGGCCTTGAATGGGCGAAGACCCTCGTCGGTACCGAAGGCGTGGGAAAAGCCGTGGAAAAAGGCAAGGGACAGTTCGCCGGCACGGAGATAAAGGGCAAGACCCTGGGAGTCATCGGTCTGGGCGCCATAGGAGCCATGGTCGCCAATGCCGCAGAAGATCTCGGCATGAACGTCATCGGATACGACCCGTTCCTGTCGATAAAGGCGGCCCATTCACTTTCCAGCACCGTCGCCATAGTAAACGATCTCAAGAGTCTGTATCCTGAATGCGACTACATAACGATCCACGTTCCGGCGACCGATGAGACAAAGGGCATGATAGACGCCGCGGCCTTCGCTCAGATGAAGGACGGCGTGGTATTCCTCAACTTCGCCAGAGACAAGCTGGTAAACGATGCGGACCTGCTGGCCGCCATCGGATCCGGCAAGGTGAAAAAATACATAACCGACTTCCCTAACGATACGGTTATCGGACAGAAGGGCATCATAACGCTGCCGCATCTTGGAGCTTCATCCGCAGAGGCGGAAGACAACTGCGCTTCCATGGCCGTGGATCAGGTGATGGATTATCTCGAAAACGGCAACATCACCAACTCGGTGAACATGCCTGCCTGCACCCTCGGTCCTAAGAAGGGCACGAGGGTATCGGTCATCTCAAAAGCCGATGCCGGAGCTCTCGAAAAGGTGGCTGCCGTATGCGACGGAGATGTGATAAACAAAGTCCGCGGCGACTACGCCTACACGCTGGGTGAAACGTCGGGAGATGTGGATGCGTCCGCCATCGCAGGAGACGGTATCATCAGAGTAAGGGTTCTCAAATAGACAGGGATCCGGGAAGATTCGACCATAAAACAAACGCGGGGGATGTCTTACAGGACATCCCCCATTTATAATACTTTTGATACACTGCACACGCCGTAACGTATCGTATCACGCGCCCAGCGCCATGCCTATCATCGCGACTATGAATGCCGCGATCCACGCCACGACGCACTGGCCTACGACTACGCCCAACGCCCATCTGCCGCCCAGCTCGCGTTTCACGGAAGCCACTGCCGCAACGCAAGGCGTGTAGAGCAGGCAGAACACCAGCAGCGACAGCGCCGTCAGCGGACTTATGGTGCTCACAAGGGCGCCCGTCGAGCCGAACAGCACCGACAGCGTCGATACGACGCTTTCCTTCGCCATGAACCCCGTTATGAGAGCTGTCGATATCCTCCAGTCTCCAAAGCCCAGCGGTGCGAATACCGGCGCTATCACTCCCGATACGGCTGCCAGCAGGCTGTCCTTCGAATCGGCAACGACGTTCATGTGTATATCGAATGTCTGCAGGAACCAGATCACTATGGTAGCTATGAATATTATGGTAAAGGCCCTCTGTAAGAAGTCCTTTGCTTTTTCCCACATCAGCAGGCCCACGTTCCTCGCTCCCGGCATCCTGTAATTTGGCAGCTCCATGACAAACGGCACCGGTTCTCCGCGAAACGCGGTCTTCTTCAGCAGGAGCGCCACCAGCACTCCGACCACCATGCCCGTCACATACAGGCCTATCATCACGATCGCCCCGTGCCCCGGGAAAAACGCCGCCGTGAAGAATGCATATATCGGCAGTTTTGCCGAACAGCTCATGAACGGCGTCAGCAGTATCGTCATCTTCCTGTCCCGCTCCGAAGGCAGCGTCCTGCTGGCCATCACGCCCGGCACCGTACAGCCGAATCCTATCAGCATCGGGACTATGCTGCGTCCTGAAAGCCCTATCTTCCTCAGGAGCTTGTCCATGACGAAGGCCACCCTTGCCATATATCCGCTGTCTTCCAGCAGAGAAAGGAAGAAGAACAGTATCACTATCGTCGGCAGAAAGCTCAGTACGCTGCCGACACCGTTGAATATGCCGTCTATGATCAGTGAATGAAGCACGCTGTTGACGTTCAGGCTCGTCAGCAGCCCGTCGACAAGATCCGTGACCGCCCCTATGCCCGCTTCGAACCACTGTGATATGAATGCGCCTATGACGTTGAAGGTCAGCCAGAACACGGCTCCCATCACGGCTATGAAGGCCGGTATCGCCGTGAACCTGCCCGTCAGTATCCTGTCGAGCCTGTAGCTGCGTTCCCGCTCTCTGCTCTCCTTCGGCTTTACGACAGTTGCACGACAGACCTTCTCTATAAACGTGAACCTCATGTCGGCTACGGCTGCCGCCCTGTCAAGGCCCCGTTCCTCTTCCATCTGTATTATTATGTGCTCCAGCATTTCCTGCTCGTTGCGGCTGAGGTCCAGGCTCTTCAGTATGAGCTCATCACCTTCGGCCAGCTTGCTTGCCGCAAATCTTACCGGTATGCCCGCCTTCTGCGCATGATCTTCTATCAGATGCATTATGGCGTGAAGGCACCTGTGAACAGCACCGTCCTTCCCCTCCGCATCGCAGAAATCCATCCGTCCCGGACGTTCCTGATACTTTGCTATGTGCACGGCGTGATCCGTCAGCTCTTCTATGCCTTCGCCCTTTGCCGCCGATATGGGAACTACCGGTATGCCCAGCATGTCCTCCATCTCGTTGACTTTTATGGCTCCGCCGTTCTCCCTGACTTCATCCATCATGTTGAGAGCCAGCACCATAGGTATATTGAGCTCCATGAGCTGCATGGTCAGGTAGAGGTTTCTCTCTATGTTAGTGGCATCGACTATGTTGATGATGCCCCTGACGCCTCCGTGGAGCACGAATTCCCTCGTCACGATCTCCTCGCTGCTGTACGGCGACATGGAATATATCCCCGGCAGATCTGTCACGAGAGTATCGCCGTGGCCTTTTATGACTCCGTCCTTCCTGTCCACCGTCACGCCGGGAAAATTCCCCACGTGCTGGCTGGAGCCCGTGAGCTGATTGAAGAGCGTCGTCTTGCCGCAGTTCTGGTTTCCCGCCAGTGCAAAGGTCAGCGTTTCTCCCTCCGGCAGCGGATCCTCATCGGCCTTCGTATGATACCGGCCGCCCTCTCCGAG
>CASEFF010000156.1 GCA_949287115.1 uncultured Bacillota bacterium
AAAAAAACAAAAACCGCATGTTGTGCGGGCGGCGGATTCGGTGTATATTATAGTTACAGATTTATAATAAGTAATGATCCTATCGTAATCGAGTCATTTTCTTTTATTTATCCGAACGTATGAAACATTTTTAAAAAATTTATCGATTTAACAGAAAGGGTTCACATTTATGTGGAAGACTATGGATGAGTCGGCGCTTAAAGCTAAAAAAGTGGCCGAACTTAGGGAGATAGCCAGGACTTTTGGGCTGGAGAACTATCAGAAGATGAAGAAAGCGGAGCTGGTGAAGGCGCTCATGAAGGACGACGAGCCGCAGGCCGGTGCCGCAGATGAGCAGGCAATATCGGCAGCGGAAACCTCCGGGGCCGCGGAATCCGCCGGAAACGACGGCGAGAACGCAGAGGGCACGGACGCCGGCAGGAGCAGGGGAAGAAAGGAAAGCGGCAGGACGCGCGAGAACAAGGCGCGGGCGGTGAAAAACGGCAGGCCGCGAAAGGCTGCGCCGGATGATATCCGGGGCGAAGATACAGAAGGCGCGGACGGTGAAAACGTGGAAGCCGCCGAAGCGTGTGAACACGAAAGACACGAAAGGCAGGACAGGAAGGACAGGCAGGGGAAAAACCGCGGCAGGTCATCTTCCTCTTCCGAGCGCGGCGACAGGTTCGAGGAGGAAGGCATACTGGAGCTTGCAGACGGAGGCTTTGGCTTCCTGCGGTTTGACAACTTCCTCACCAGCGACAGGGACATATACGTGGCGCCGGCGCAGATCAGGCGTTTCAATCTCAAGACGGGAGATAAGGTAAAGGGCATATGCAGACACCCCAACGACGGAGACAAGTTCGGGGCGCTGCTCTACGTCGTGTCCGTCAACGGAGAAGAGCCGGGCAGGGCGATAACCAGACCTGACTTCGAGTCGCTGACGCCGATATTCCCCAACGAGAGGTTCAAGCTGGAAGCCGGCAGCAGGGAGCTGTCGCTGAGGCTCATAGATCTTGTGGCGCCGATAGGCAAGGGCCAGAGAGGCCTTATCGTGGCGCCTCCCAAGGCGGGAAAGACCGTGCTGCTGAAAAAGATAGCCGGCAGCATCGAGAAGAACTATCCCGACGTTGAGATGATAATACTGCTGGTTGACGAGAGGCCGGAGGAAGTCACCGACATGAAGCGCAGCCTCAAAGGCAACGGCGAGGTCATATATTCCACATTCGACGAGATGCCGCAGCATCACGTGAAGGTCGCCGAGATGGTGCTGGCCAGGGCTCAGAGGCTGGCGGAATACGGAAAAGACGTAGTCATACTGCTCGACAGCATCACGAGGCTGGCAAGGGCTTACAATCTGGTGGTGCCACCTTCGGGAAAGACGCTGTCCGGCGGATTTGATCCCGGCGCGCTCCACAAGCCGAAGAAATTCTTCGGAGCGGCAAGAAAGATAGACGAGGGCGGGAGCATCACGATACTGGCGACGGCTCTCGTGGAAACGGGAAGCCGTATGGACGACCTGATATTCGAGGAGTTCAAGGGCACGGGCAACATGGAGCTGCACCTCGACAGGAAGCTGTCGGAAAAGCGCATATTCCCGGCCATAAACCTCAACAAATCGGGTACGAGAAGAGAGGATCTGCTGATGGATCAGGACGAGCTGGAAGCCATCTGGTACATGAGAAGAGCGCTGGGCAACAGGGACAACGCGGAAGTCACCGAAGTCATACTGGACAATCTGGCGCACACGAAGGACAACAGGACCTTTATAGAAGTGATAAAGAAGATAAAACTAGAGGGGTAATATGGATCTGGACAAGATATTTCGCAGGGATGCAAACCCTACGAAGATGGGCGGACAGGCAGTGATGGAAGGGATAATGATGAGGGGCGAGACGAAAACGGCCCTCGCCGTCAGACTGCCCGACGGAGACATAAAAGTAGAGACGGAAGATATAAAGGAGCGCAAAAAGTGGATGAACATACCGCTGGTGCGCGGAGTCGTCGCCTTCGTAGGCTCTCTCGTGATCGGGGTGGGACAGCTGATGAAGTCCGCCGAGATACTGGGAGAGTACGATGATGAGGAGTACGAGGAGACGCGCTTTGAAAAGTGGCTCAACAGGAAGTTCGGCAGCAAAGGCGCGTGGAACGTGCTCATGTACATGTCGGTGGCGCTGGCGCTGGTGTTCACCGTGGGAGTTTTCATAATACTGCCGACAGGCGTGGTGAGCATCATGAAGCTGTTCACCGACAGCGTCTTCTGGCTCAACTTCGCGGAGGGCGCGTTCCGTATACTGCTGTTCGTGCTGTACGTCTACGCCATATCCTTCATGGGAGAGATAAAGCGTGTGTTCCAGTACCACGGTGCTGAGCACAAGACCATACACTGTTTCGAGAGCGGACTTGAGCTGACGCCGGAAAACTGCCGTCAGTTCCCGACGCTGCACCCGAGGTGCGGCACCAGCTTCCTGATGTTCGTTTTCATAATAGCCTTCGCGCTGCATTTCCTGCTGGGGTGGCCGAGTCTGATCCTCAGGATCGTTTCGCGGCTGCTGCTCCTGCCGGTCATAGCCGGAGTATCATATGAACTGCTGAGATGGGCGGGACGCGGAGACAGTCCGGTTGTGCGCATACTCAGCATACCGGGCCTTTACCTGCAGAAGATCACGACGAAGGAGCCGGACGACAGCCAGCTGGAAGTCGCCATAGCATCGATAAACGCGGTGCTTGCGGCAGAGGGTAAGGTGCCCCGTGCCGCGACGGCGGATATGACGGGCGCAGACGGAGCGTCCTTTGACCAGGAGGGAAAAGATGAAGACGAGGCAGCTTGTTAGAGAAGGAGAATATCGGCTCGCCAAAGCCTACTGCATGGATCCGAAGATCGATGCGGAGGAGCTCTACTGTTTTCTCACGGGAATGGACAGGATGGGCATCTTCATGAAGGCCGAGGAGGAAGTCGACCCGGAGACGGAAGAAAAATACATGGAGCTGATAGAAAGGCGGGCATCGCGGGTGCCTCTGCAGCATATAACGGGCGTTCAGGAGTTCATGGGATATTCCTTCGATGTGAATCCCGACGTGCTGATACCGAGGCAGGACACGGAGACGCTGGTGACGGAAGCTGCAAGGATCATAGGCGAGACGCCGAGGGAAAAGCTCTCGTTCTTCGAAAAGCTCAGGGGCGAGAAAGAGTGGGACGTGCTGGACCTGTGCTGCGGGAGCGGCGCCGTGGGCGTTTCCATAGCGAAGATCTGCGCCAATGCGAAGGTCACGGGCTCCGACATAAGCGAAAGAGCCGTGGAAACGGCAAGGGAGAACGCGAGAAAGCTGAGGACGAAGGCGAAGTTCGTCGTCGGCGACATGTTCGGGCCTTTCAGAGGGAAGAAGTTCGACATGATAGTTTCCAATCCCCCTTACATAAGGACGAACATGATCTCCATACTTCAGGAGGAAGTGAAGAGCCACGAGCCGCTGACGGCGCTGGACGGCGGACGGGATGGACTGGATTTTTACAGGATCATCGTGGACGAGGCCGCAGATCACCTGAAGCCGGAAGGCTTCCTGCTGCTGGAGATAGGCCACGATCAGGGCGAGGATCTGAGGAAGATGCTGAGGGATTCGGGAAAATATTCGCCTGCGGAAGTAATTAGGGATTTACCGGGGCGCGATCGTGTGGTAAAATGTAAATTGAAATAGGACAAAAAAAGTATGAATCTCGTACTGACGCCAAGGGTCTGACCGAGGAAAAAGGCGACGATGATGACGATGCGGACTGTGGAATACAGGTTTACAGGAAAGGCAAACGAAGGGACGGCAACGGAAAACCGGCAAGCAGCAGTCTCATGGGATTGTCGGGACAGACCCCTGCGCTCAAGGCGACAGGGGTTTTTTGATACGGGAAACGAAAGGAAGGGAGGTCTGCGAAAGGGCTATGGATGCGATGAAGATCCGTGAAAAGCTGGGCTCGGCGGAGGGCATAGCATCGCTGCTGACGCTGGAGGATTTCGGCTCCGTATACGCGCTGGCCGACAGGACGCGGCGCGAAGCGGTGGGCGACACCGTTCATCTCAGGGCGATAATAGAGTTTTCCAACATATGCAGGAGACGGTGCATATACTGCGGCCTCAACAGGGAAAACATGAACATACCGCGGTACAGGATGACGGACGAAGAGATACTGGAAACCGCACGGGATGCGGTACAGGCCGGATACAGGACCGTCGTCCTCCAGTCGGGAGAAGACGAATATTACACGGCGGAACGCCTTGGGGACATCATAAAGGAGATAAAGAAAATGACGGTCGGCGGCGGGGACGCGGACGATGCGGACGGCAAAAGGACAGGCGAGACAGACGGAGCAGGTATGGCGGAGCCGGTACATCCGGCCGTCACAGTGAGCTGCGGGGAGCGGCCGCGCGAAGACTACGTCGTCTGGCGGAAGGCCGGAGCCGACAGGTACCTGCTCAAACACGAGACGGCGGACCCCGCGCTTTACGACAGGTTCCACCCCTGCGGGACGCTCGCGGATAGGGTCGGATGCCTGAAGACGCTGAAGGAACTGGGATACGAGACAGGCAGCGGTTTCATGGTGGGCCTTCCGGGGCAGACGCCGCTGACGCTGGCGGAGGATCTGCTGCTGCTGAAGGAGATACCGTGCAAAATGGCAGGCATAGGACCTTTCATCTCCAATCCCAAGACGCCGCTTGCGGGAGAGCCGGACGGCGATCCGGAAACGGCGAGGCGGGCGGTGGCCATAGCGAGGCTGCTGCTGCCGGATGCGAACCTTCCCCTCACGACGTCCCTTGCCATACTGGCGGGGCAGCAGGGGGACGGGGAGATGGAAAACCCGTTCGCTTTCGGAGCCAACGTGGTGATGAAAAAGGTGACCCCCGACAGGTACAAGGAAGCATACGAGATATATCCGGCGGCGCTGGGAAAGACCGACATCATAAAGGACCGCCGCGAGCTGGAACTGATGATAAGCAGATGCGGAAGGCAGCCGCTGTAGGTATCGTGCGGCGCGCGGGCGGCCGGGCGGCTGGGCGGCCTCAGGCGGCGGAGACCGCAGTCAAAGGACAAGCGATAGTATAAATGTTGATATAAAACGGTATATAAAAAGTGATATAAAAGGAGAAACGGAAAATGGCAGTTTACAACAGCACATCAAAGAAAGCGGAAGAATTCATAAACCACGAGAAGATCCTGGAAACGCTGGAATACGCGGAATCCCACAAGAACGATCTGGAGCTGATGGAGAAGATCCTCGAAAAGGGAAGGGAGTACAAGGGTCTGTCCTACAAGGAGGCGGCAACGCTGCTGGAATGTGAGGACCCCTACATCATACAGAAGACCTTCGATCTGGGCAAGGAGATAAAGGAGCACTTCTACGGCAACAGGATAGTGATGTTCGCACCTCTCTACCTTTCCAATTACTGCGTCAACGGATGTGTATACTGTCCGTACCACGGCCAGAACAAGCAC
>CASEFF010000157.1 GCA_949287115.1 uncultured Bacillota bacterium
CAACCATTTATACTGAAATACCAAAATATCAGACAAATAAGTATAAACGAAACCGCTAACGGAAACCTGTAACGCCCGCTTCATCCGATCAGCCTTTCGCTCTTGTTTTCAGTCGGCATTGCCCTCCGCACTTTCCCACACAAAAAATCCAACTCCATTTCGAAGTTGGACTTCCGTCTGCCGTATGCAGGGAAGGCTAAAGCGATCCCTTTTCCCTGTGATACGCCTTTGCCATGATGCAGTCGCTGGCTATCTGTTTGCTAAGCGCCTCCACATCGGGGAACTTCTTTTCCTCTCTGGTGCGCTTTACAAATTCTACTCGTATATTCTTTCCGTACAGCTCCCTGTCAAAATTGAATATGTGCGTTTCGATGTTCTTGTTGTAGCTTCCTATCGTCGGTTTCACGCCCACGTTCGTGACGCTCGGGTACTTCACTCCGTTGTACGTGCAGTACGTTATATATACGCCGTTGGGCGGCGTTGCCATGGATTCGTCGATCATGATATTGGACGTGGGGAATCCTATGGTCCTTCCCAGCTTGTTGCCGACCACCACTTCACCGCCGATGGAATACATGCGCCCCATGAACTTCGTGCATTTTTCCATATCTCCCTCGGCTATGAGCTGTCTGATATATGTACTGCTGACCACAACACCGTCTATCTCGTACGGCTCCTGCACATGGATACCGAATCCGTGCTTCAGTCCTTCGTGCATGAGAACTTCCGGAGTTCCCTTCGCTTTGTATCCGAAGCTGTAGTTAAAACCGCAATACGCCTCCCTTATGCGGAACGTATCCACCAGAATCTCCTTCACGAATCTTTCCGGCGACATGGTCAGTATCTCCTCCGTGAACGGTATGTTGAAGAGGTAGTCGATGCCCATATCCGCTATCAGTCTGGCCTTTTCCTCCGGATAAAGTATGTTCTTCACGTCGGGAAGATTTTCCAGGAGAGTGCTGGTGTGGTTTGAAAACGTGAACACAGCGCTTTTAAGTCCCATAGCCGCCGCACTCCTGACCGTTCTCTCTATTATCTGCTGGTGCCCTCTGTGCACTCCGTCAAAATTGCCGAGCGCTACGACTGTCGGCTGTATGTCCCGCACTTCTTCCAGTGAATTGAAAATATCCATATCTATTGCCTCTCCGAATCCACATCAGCAAATATCTTGTCCGCCTTCATGACGTTTTCGTCCGCATCCCGGTATCCCACTCCGAGAAACTTACCGGTTCCCGTCTCGTAAACGCAATATATGCTGCTGTATCGTCTTCCTCTGCTGTTAAATCTGTCGTGATTTGCCTTTTCAGGCTCCTTTTCTATCCTTATCTGTTTCCATCTGATGCTGTTGCCGCTGCAGAAATATCTGGCTCTGTCGCTGTTCATCCACGCCTTTCCGAGATGCCCCAGCGGCATATCCATCGGCAGCAGTCTGGCTTCTATCTCCTCGCGGTTCATCGTCTTTATATCGTCGGCTCTCACCGAACCTTCCAGTGTAAAGACTCCGCTTGCCGTCCTGTTGAGCGCTTCCATGACGGCTCCGCACCCGAGCGCGTCACCGAGATCGGCACATATGCTCCTGATATACGTGCCCTTGGAGCATGTCACATCGAAAGTGACCGTACCCTGCTCCATATCGACCGATATGACGCGGATATCGCTTACATGCACTTTCCTCGGTCTTATCTCCACTTCCTCGCCGTCTCTGGCGTACTGATAAAGCCTCTTTCCCTTCACCCTTACGGCTGAATACATCGGCGGCATCTGGCTGATATCCCCCCGGAACATATCCATCTTACTCACGATATCCTCCGGCGTTATACCCGAAACCTCTTTTCTTTCCAGCACTTCTCCCCATATGTCCAGCGTGTCTGTCCTGACGCCCAGTCTGGCTCTGCATCTGTACGTCTTGCTGTCCAGATCAAGATACTCCATTATCTTTGTCGCTTTGCCTATAAAAACAGGCAGGACTCCTTCAGCCATGGGATCGAGAGTCCCTCCGTGGCCCGTCTTGTTCGCGCCGGTCGCGCGCCGGCATACTGCCACACAGTCGTGAGAAGTCCAGTTCTGCGGTTTATCTATTATCAAAATGCCGTCTTTCATTCAATTCTCCCAGTAATCGCAAAGTTCCCTTCTCATGACATCAACAGCTTCCTCCATAGGCATCACGAGGGTGCATCCGGCCGCCTTAACATGGCCTCCGCCGCCGTATTTTACCGCGATCCCGTCAACATTGCCGTATGATTTTGCCCTCATGCTGACCTTTATCTCGCCGTTCTTTTCCTTGAGGAACGCCGCAAGCTCGACTCCACGGATGTTGCGCAGTATGTCCACTACGCCCTCGCAGTCGTCGAGGACAGCATTTTCTTCATCAAGAATTTCCTGAGTGACATAGGCCATCGCAGCCTTTCCGTCGGCCAGCAGTTCCATATTCCTCAGAATCTCGCTTTCCATCCTCAGCCTCCTGTAACCCGTGCTCTGATACAGCGCCACTATCAGCCTGTTATGATCCATGCCGCTTTCGAACAGCTCCGCAGCTATCCTGTGGGTCTCCGCGGTGGTGTTGGAGTACTGGAAACTTCCCGTATCGGTGCTCATGCCGACGTAAATGGACTCCGCCACGTCACCGTCCACCGGAAGTCCCGTCTCCCTCAGGAGTTTGAATATTATCTGGGCCGTGGCCGCTTCACCGCCGTCTATGTAGTAATAGTCCCCGAAACTTCCCGACGTCGCATGGTGATCGAGGCATATCCTGATCCTGCCTTCACTGAACTTACCGGCTCTTTTGGCGAACCTGCTCTCCTCGCTGCAGTCCACACAGACGCATACATCCGGAGCCTCTATGATGTCCATGTCCTCCGTACAGTACTCCGTATCCATGAATGACAGATATTCCGGCACCGGCTCGTCGAGCAGTATCCACGACGTCTTGCCTTCCCTTCTGAGAGCGCGGCAAAGAGCCGCGCATGAACCCAGTGCATCGCCGTCGGGGCTCACATGCGGGAACAGCAATATCGTATCGGCGTCCAGCATCATCCTGCCGATCTCTGCCAGTGAAGCGTTCTTTATCATTCTTTCCCGTCTCCGTCGTCTTCATCGCTGTGATCTATGTCCAGCGTATCAATTATCTTCGAAATGTGTCTTCCGTATTCCATGGATCTGTCTATCTTAAACACGAGATCCGGCACGTGCCTCAGCTTTATCCTATGGCTTATCTCGCTCCTGATGAAGCCTTTGGCATTGTTGAGAGCGTCAAGAGTCTCCTTTTGCTGCTCCTCTGCCGTCTCCTCGCCCGGATCTGCTCCCAGCACAGACAGATATACCGTCGCATAGCTGCCGTCGCTCGTCACTTCCACGGCCGTTATGCTTATCATGGCAGACAGCCTCGGATCCTTGAGTTCCCTGAGGAGCATCTCGCTTATTATCCTCCTTATCTCCTCTCCGAGCCTTCCCTGCCTGTATCCTTTTGCCATATCGGTCTCCTACTTTCTTTCTATCTCTTCCATGGTGAAGCACTCTATGACATCGCCTTCCTTGATATCGTTATAGTTTTCTATACCGATACCGCACTCGTATCCCTGAGCCACTTCACGCACGTCGTCCTTGAATCTCTTGAGGGACGATATCTTGCCTTCGTGTATTACGATACCGTCACGTACGAGACGTATCTGTTCGTTTCTTACGATCTTACCGTCCGTTACATATCCGCCTCCGACGATGCCGACTCCCGGCACCTTGAAGGTATCTCTTATCTCTACGGTTCCCAGCACCACTTCCTTGAACTCAGGATCCAGCATACCCTTCATGGCGTTTTCCACGTCGTCGATTATATCGTAGATGACCCTGTATGTCCTTATCTGTACGCCTTCACGCTCCGCGATGGTGCTCACGGCCGCACTCGGTCTTACATTGAATCCTATGATGATGGATCCCGACGTTCCGGCCAGCATGATATCCGACTCCGTTACCGTGCCGACGCCCGTATGGACGATATTGACCCTCACCTGCTCGTTGGAAAGCTTTTCGAGCGACGATACTATGGCTCCCACGGAACCCTGCACATCTCCCTTTATGATGAGGTTCAGCTCCTTGACTTCGCCCTCCTGTATCTGGCTGAAAAGCTCTTCGAGTGTCGTGCTGGAATTTCTGGCCAGCACTTCTTCTCTCAGCTTGAGCTGTCTGTTCTCCGCTATCTCTCTTGCAAGCCTGTCGTCCTTTACCGCGTTGAACGTATCGCCGGCATAAGGCACGTCCGTAAGTCCCAGCACCTCTACCGCCGTGGCAGGACCTGCCTGTTTCAGCGTCTCGCCCTTTGAATTTGTCATCTTCCTTATCTTACCGGAACATGTACCTGCCACTATGCTCATGCCTGTCCTCAGCGTACCGTTGAGCACCAGAAGGCTTGCCACAGGTCCCTTTGCCTTATCGAGACGGGCTTCGAGCACCGTTCCCAGCGCCAGCCTGTCAGGGTTGGCCTTGAGCTCCAGCACCTCGGCCTGAAGGAGTATCATCTCAAGAAGGTTTACGATACCTTCTCCCGTCTTTGCCGATACCGGTACGCTTATGACATTGCCGCCCCAGTCTTCGACGAGAACTCCGTTGTTGGCCAGATCCGACTTTACGAGATCAGGATTGGCTCCCGGCTTATCTATCTTGTTTATCGCAACTATCATCGGTACTCCGGCAGCCTTGGCGTGGCTTATGGATTCGAGAGTCTGCGGCTTTACGCTGTCATCTGCCGCAACAACCAGCACCGCGATATCCGTGGCGTGCGCACCTCTCGCTCTCATGGCGGTGAACGCCTCGTGTCCCGGCGTATCGAGGAACACTATCTTCTGTCCGTTTATCTCCACTTCCGACGCACCTATATGCTGGGTTATACCGCCGGACTCCTGTGCCGTCACATTCGTCTTCCTGATGGCGTCAAGGAGCGACGTCTTACCGTGGTCTACGTGTCCCATGACTGTGATGATAGGTGCTCTAGGCTTCAGATCTTCTTCCTTGTCCTCGAAGTTTTCGATACCTTCTTCCTCGACCTCTTCCTTGACGTTTCCTATGGCTACCTGTATGCCCATTTCATCGGCCAGCAGCACTACGGTATCCTCGTCCAGGTTCTGATTTATATTTGCCATGACGCCCATCTTCATCAGCGTCATTATGATCTGGGAAACCGTCGTCTTCGTCTGCTCTGCAAAGCCCGCTACCGTTATAGGAACGTTTATCATCACCGTTCCCGCCGGCAGTTCCACAACTTCAACCTCAGGTTCCGGAGCAGGCTTCGGCTTGTTGTGCTTTTTGTTCCTGACCTGCTTTTCGAGGGATCTCGGAGCCTTCATGGCCTTCTTGCCGCCTCTTTCGAGCTTGGAGAACTTATCGTGCTCCTTGTCCCTGTCCCTGTTCTTTTTATCGGATCTGTGCGAGCCCGGCTTGGCAGCCATCACATCTGATGCTCCGCTGTCCTTTCTTCCCGCAGATCGCTGAGGTCTGTCCTGACGCTCGTTCCTGTCAGGCTTTCTTCCCGTTCTCCTGTCTCCCGTCCGTCTGTCGGTCCTCTTTCTGCCGTCATCCTGCTTTGAAGATGCCTTCTGTTCCGCTTTCTTCTTCTCGGCTTCCTTTTTAGCGGCTTCGCGTTTTGCAGCAGCCTCTTCCTCTTCTCTCTTTATGTCTTCCGCCTTCTTTATGACCTTGAGTCTGCTCTGTCTTCTCGGCATCTCGGTTTTCTTCTGTGTGCTCTTTACGGGTTCGGTCTTCTTTTCGGAAACTGCCGCGCTTTCCGCCTGTTTTTCCGCAGCAGCAGGTGCAGTCTCGCTTTTTGCGGGAGCAGCTTTCTTTTCCGCCGGCGCTGCCGCCGCATCCGCCTTCTTCACGGTCTTTTCCTTCGCAAGCCGTTCCTCCAGCATGGCTTTGGAAACCACCGGTTTTCCTTCAGGCGGTTTCATCCTGCTCTCGACTTCTTTCGACACGATCGGTTTGCCGACAGGCGGCTTTGCCGCAGCTTTTTTCGTGGAGGTTTTTGCTGATGACTTTGCTGTTTTCTTCACTTCCGGCAGCTTGATATTGGCAGCCTTCACCGTGACTTTAGGCTCCTTATCCTTCTTATCGTTCTCCGCCTTCTTGTTCTTTGCCCTTACCACTTTCGTTTCCGTATGGGTATTGCTCCTCGTTACGGTGTTTCTCACCGCCGTCGCATCTATATCCGAAAGCTCGTCGTTTTCGCCGGTCACGGCTATACCCATGGTCTTTGCTTTCTCCAGAACTTCCCCGCCGGTAAGGTTCAACTCGGTCGCCAATTCCTTTATTTTCATAAGCACTTCCTCCTTTATTCCGATCTCCCGTTTATCTCATCCAAAATAACTTTCGCGAAATTGTCATCGCATACGGCGAATACGCTCCTTCCGGACTCACCGACCATATGTGACATCTCCTCGCCTTTTCCGTACTTCACATAGGTCACGCCGTACTTCCTGATTTCCTTCATTATCTTTTTCTCGCTGTTTTCCGAGATATCTTCAGCCAGTATGACCAGCCTTACCCGTCCCTTTGCCATACCGAAGGAGCACGTATTGACTCCCGATATCAGATTTCCTGATTTTTTGGCAAATCCCAGATAACTATCTATCTTCTTTCTCATACCTCTTGACTTCCTCAAAGATGACATCCAGTTCTTCTTCCGGTATGTTCATCTCGAAATTTCTCTGCAGCGCACGCTTTTTCCTCGCCTTTTCCATGCATCCGGCATCGGGACAGATATACACGCCTCTCCCTTTGGCCTTTCCCGCAGGATCGACGCTGATCTTTCCCTCGTAGCACGCTATGCGTATCATGCTGCTCTTGGGTTTTGATTCCATGCAGCCCACGCATCTCCTCATGGGTGTCTTTTTACTTTTCAACCTCATCGCCTCCGGCTTCCGCTGCATCTCCGTCTTCTTCCGTGATCTCTTCCGGCTCTTCTTCGGCGTACTCTGCCGTATCGTCCGTTTCGACCGCTTCGTCTTCATCCACGTATTGTATGCCGTCGTCATCGTACTCTTCGAAGTCTTCGTAAACTTCTTCATCCGTCTCGTCATCGAAGTCCCCGTCGAAATACTGACTGTGGCTCTTTATATCTATCTTCCAGCCGCACAGCCTTGCCGCCAGCCTTACGTTCTGTCCGGATTTTCCTATGGCGAGGGAAAGCTGATAATCAGGGACAACTACCGTTGCCTCCTTTTCTTCGTCATCGGTGATGACTTCCTCCACCTTTGCCGGACTGAGCACGTTCCTTATCAGGATCTTCGGATCATCATCCCATGTCGTGATGTCTATCTTCTCTCCGAAAAGCTCGTCCACGACATTTCTCACTCTGGAACCGCCCGTTCCCACGCATGCTCCTACGGGATCGACATTCTCATCTTCTGTATATACCGCGATCTTCGTTCTTGAGCCCGCTTCCCTTGCTATGCTCTTTATCACGACAGTTCCGTCTTCGATCTCCGGAACCTCCAGCTCGAAGAGCTTTTCCACAAATCCCGGATGGGTCCTTGACAGGAATATCTGAGGGCCTTTCGTACTCTTGCGCACATCCATTATGTACGCCTTTATCCTGTCATTGACTCTGTAGTGCTCACCTGATGCCCTCTCTCCCGCCACGAGGATGCCTTCGGTGTTTCCCATGTTCACGAATATGGTTTCATTGCTTATCCTCTGGACAACTCCCGTTATGAGCTCTCCCTGTCTGTCTATATAATTATCGAATACTATGCCTCTCTCGGCTTCCCTTATCCTCTGCACCACCACCTGCTTTGCAGTCTGGGCGGCTATCCTTCCGAAATCCTTTGGCGTCACCTGATATTCCACCACGTCGCCCACCTGATACCTCGGATCTATCTCGAGCGCTTCATCGATGGAGATCTGAGTGAACTCGTCCTCCACCTCTTCCACGACGTCTCTTCTCATGAGAACATCCACATCGCCTTCTTCTCTGTCGATGCTCACTCTGACGTTCTGCGCCGTACCGTAATTCTTCTTGTATGCCGACACAAGAGCCGACTCTATCGCCTCGATCAGCACATCCTTCGATATGCCCTTTTCTCTCACAAGATCATCTATTGCGCTTATGAATTCACTGTTCATTTTTATACTCAACCTCCCGTTTAAAAAACAACCGCCAGATTTGCCTTGGCGATCTCGGACAGCGAAAGCTCCCATTTCCTGCCGTCGTCATCCGTGACCGTCACCACATCACCATCTATACCTTCCAGTACGCCATGTATGTTCTTCGTCCCGTCTTTGCCTTTATACAGCCTGATATCGACCTCTCTGCCGACGTATCGTTCATAATGCCCGCGCTTTACGAGTTTTCTGTCCATACCCGGCGAAGAGACCTCAAGGTAGTAATTCTGCTCTATCGGATCTTCTTCATCCAGCTTCTCGCTCAGGAACCTGCTGACCTTCTCGCAGTCTTCCGTACTTATGTAGGTACCTTCTTCCCTTCTGTCAACATAGACTCTCAGGAACCAGTCTCTTCCCTCTTTAACGAATTCACAGTCGTAGAGTTCGTAGCCTTCCTGTTCCAGAAATCCTGAGAGCAGCTCTTCCACCGTATCGGTTATCTTTTTTCTGGCCATTTTGTTCTCTCTTTCGATATCGATCCCGCAGCGGTACAACGCCCGCTCACAAAAGTAAAGAGTGGGTGTTTCACCCACTCTTACTAAAATCATTAGTTACATCGTAGCTATATTAGCACATCATCATTGGAATTTCAAGGGTTTATGACAAAATTTTTATTGCGCGAAATATCGTTTTGTTTAAAATGACAACTTTTATTTATAAAATTTGGTGATATAATATATACAATATAAGGAGGCACCATTATGTCTACAGAATACGGCGGATATATGGGCAAAGTCCTGAACATAAACCTTTCCACGCGCGAGGTCACAGAATACCCGTGGTCCGATGAAGAGCGCCGTCTTTTTATCGGCGGCAAGACCATGGCGGCCAAAATACTCGGCGATCGTCTTCAGAGCACGACAGAACCGTTTTCCGGGGAAAATCTGCTCGTCATCACCACCGGTCCTCTGACCGGTACCGGAGCTCCCAGCTCCAGTCGCTTCAATGTTTCCACCCTTTCTCCACAGACCGGGATCATAACGTCATCAAACTGCGGCGGCAACTTCGGCTATTATCTCAAAAAAGCAGGCCTTGACGGCCTGGTGATAGAAGGTCGCAGCGAACATCCGATCTGGCTGCACATAAAAAACGGCGACGTCGTATTCAACGATGCCGGCGATATGTGGGGCATGAAAACGGGAGAGGCGCAGAAAGCACTGGACGACAGGCTGGCAGAGCCAAACGGCAGACATGTCAAAAACGGCAAGCTCGTCATAGGCCCTGCCGGAGAAAACCTCGTCCTGTACTCAGCCATAGTCAGCAACGAACGTGTAGCGGGAAGAGGCGGCACCGGCGCCGTCATGGGCTGGAAGAACATAAAAGCCATAACCGCCGGCGGCAATCATCAGGTATCCGTAGCCTTTCCCGAAAAGATGAAGTCTCTGAACAGAAAATGGTTCCGTTATCTGCGCAGCCATCCGCTGACGGGCGATCAGCTGCCGCGGCTCGGTACTGCCGGCCTCGTATCCACGATGCAGATGAACGGTCAGCTTTCCACGAAAAACTACAATTACGGTCATTACGATGACTTTGAAAAGGTCAACGGCGAAACGCTGGCCGAAGAATACAATATCGTCAACAGGGGATGTCTGACATGCCCGATAAAATGCGCCCGCACGGTGGAGGTCTGCGGCAAGCCGGTCAAGGGGCCGGAGCTTGAGACACTCGGTCTGCTGGGAGGAGGTATATTAAACAACGACCTTGAGGCTATCATCAGATGGAATTACGAGCTGAATGAGCTGGGGATCGATACGATATCGGCAGCCAGCACTCTCGCATACGCCATGGAAGCCAACGAAAAAGGCCTCTGGGACAACGGTCTGACATTCGGCGACACGAAAGATATATCGAAGATCTGGGAAGATATCGCCTACAGGCGGGGCATCGGCGATGAGCTTGCCGACGGCAGCCGCCGCCTTGCCAACAAATACGGCGGAAAGGAATTCGCCATAAACGCCAAGGGAATGGAACTGGCAGCCTACGAGCCGCGACGTGCCGTAGGTCTCGGTCTCGGGTACGCCGTTTCAAACCGCGGAGGATGCCACCTCAACGGCGGCTACATGATACTGCTGGAAGGTCTCAGCATGAACGTGGATCCGCAGACGCCCCACGGCAAACCGGACATGACCATCATGTTCCAGGATCTGATGGAAGCCGTATCGGCTGCAGGACAATGTCTGTTCACGACATACGCATTCTTCCCGCCGCCTCTGATAAAAAGGCCCCACGCATGGTACACCAGAGCTTTCTGCAAAGCGGTCCCTGTCATGGGACCCGTACTGAGGCTCCTCAACAGGTTCCCCGGTATCATGTGTTTTAACATACCGGTCATATTCAATCAGTCAAAAGCGCTGAAGTACGCCACCGGTATGCCGATGAATTTCGGCAGGTTCTTCAAGGCGGGCAAACGCGCATATACGCTGGAGCGCCACATCAACGTGCGTTTCGGTATAAGGCGCAGGGACGACTCGCTGCCTGCCAGGCTGACGGACGTGCCGCAGATCCCGGGCGATGAAAAGACGAAAGTTCCTCTGGAGCACATGAAGACGGTTTACTACCGCGCAAGAGGATGGACACAGGATGCCGTTCCTACTCCCGGGACGCTGAAAAGGCTGGGGCTTTCAGGACTGAAAAGCTACGAGCAGACATGTGAAGCGTTCCGGCGCGGAGATTTCATGCCGGATAACGGCGATGCTCCCGGCGCCCATGAGAAATGAGAAAGAAGGTGTGTAGAGCATGGTAACGATCAAACTGTTCGGATCACTGCGACTCAAGACGGGATTCAGGGAAATGCAGGC
>CASEFF010000158.1 GCA_949287115.1 uncultured Bacillota bacterium
ATAGGCGGAGGGCCGATGATGGGGCCGGTGCTGGCAGACATAAACGGATTTGTAACGAAGAAGGATAAGGGCTTTGTGATACTTAAGAAAGACCATTTCCTGATCCGTAAGAAGACCGTTACGAAGGAACAGGCCAGACGCGTCAACAGAGCCACGTGCGAGCAGTGCAGGATGTGCACCGACATGTGTCCGAGATATCTGCTGGGGCATGATATGCAGCCCCACAAGATGATGAGGATAATGAACTATTCCATCGATGACATGGATGCCGTGAAGATAGCACAGCTCTGCTGCCAGTGCAATATGTGTGAACTGTTCGCATGTCCGGCAGGTCTGCATCCGAAAATGGCAAATCTGTATTTCAAGGATATGCTGGCGGAGCAGAAGATCAAATATAAGCCTGAAAAGACGGAGTTCAAAGCGAGGAGCATGAGGGAATACCGCCTTGTACCGAGCAAGAGACTGATAGTCAGACTAGGTCTCAGGGACTTCGATCTTCCGGCTCCGATGACGGATGTGACGTTTGCGCCGGATATGATACGCGTGTCGACCAGACAGCATGTCGGAGCTCCGGCACAGCCGATGGTATCGACCGGACAACAGGTCACGGCAGGGCAGATGATAGGCTGCATACCTGAAGGAAGTCTGGGAGCGTGCATACATTCGAGCATTGACGGAACGGTCTCGGATGTCACTCCGGATTACATTGAAATAAGGAGGAGCTAGGATGGAAAAAGCGATAGGAATGGTCGAGTTCAACAGTATTGCCAGAGGCATATACGCTGCCGATCAGATGGTAAAGATATCCGAGGTGGAGATCGTTACCGCCTCCAGCACATGTCCGGGTAAGTATATCGCTATCGTTCACGGAGATGTGGCGGCTGTCGAGGATTCCGTCCGGATCGGTGAACGTGTGGCTGAGGAGTTCTTTGTGGATTCCATCGTGATACCGAATGTGGATCCCGGCGTTTTCCCGGCCATAACGGGAGCGACGATGCCCGGTGAGATACAGGCTATAGGAATAATGGAGTCGTTTTCGCTGGCAACGATGATCATATGTGCCGATCAGATATTGAAGGCAGCGGAGATAGAGCCGATAGAGCTGAGACTGGGGAACGGCCTCGGAGGAAAAGCCTACTTTACGTACACGGGCGATGTGGCATCGGTAAAGTCCGGAACGGATGCCGGTGAAGCCATCGCAAAGGAGAAAGGGCTTCTGGTGAATTCGGAAGTGATACCTTCTCCTTCGGAATTGATAGTACCATCCCTTCTTTAGGATGCGTATTACAATAGATCATCAATTATTACTGAAGCAGTGCGATAGATGAAAGGATGTGGACACATGAAAAAGCTGATTTGTGCGAAGGATGTCGAAGCTTTGGCACAGCAGGGTCAGAAAGTGATGTGCATCGACGCGGATACATTGATAACGCCATCTGCACGTGACGCGGCAGGCGCTGCGGGGATAGAATTCCGCACCGGAGATCCTCAGACAGACTGCTGCACTACATCACAGGGGACTCACGCCTGCCAGCCTGCGACAAACGGAGGTATAGACAGCGAAGTAATTTATAACGCGCTCAAGAAACTGATGGACAAGGGCATGCTGGGAAGCGTGATGAGTTCGATAGGTCAGGACGTGCCTTATGTATCGGAAGGCGACGGAAGCGGTATGCTGAAGCTCGTAAGAAGCAGTACGGCAAAGTGGGAGCCTCTCGATACGGGAAATCCGTCCGACAAGGTGTTTTTCAATGAGCTGATAGGAGCCGATGACGGTTCGGCGATGAACGCGGGATTTATGACCATTGAAAACTGCAGTTTTCCGTGGGACGTCGCTTGTCAGGAAATCTACTATGTAGTAGAAGGAACACTGACGGTGGAGAAAGACGGAAGGACGTTCACGGCGAACCCGGGCGATTGCCTGTTCTTCCAGAACGGTGCAAAGCTCACTTTCGGATCGCCTAACTATGTCAAGGTGTTCTACGCCACACATTAATGATAAGGAGGTCAGTAAATGGAAGCATTGGGAATGATTGAGACTTATGGTCTCGTACCATCTATAGAAGCTGCCGATGCCATGCTCAAGGCTGCGGAAGTAAAGCTTCTCGAGAGGACTTTCGTCAAGGGAGGCCTCGTTACGATCACCGTTACGGGAGATGTGGCTGCCGTAAAGGCTTCGGTGGACGCAGGGGCTGCTGCCGCCGCAAGACTGGGAGATCACTGCCTCGTTACTCAGCACGTTATACCTAGGCCGCATGCCGAAGTCGGTCAGACCATCGTCAATCCGATCCCTCTTTCGGAACTGAGGGAAAAGGAAGAAGAGTCCCCGGATGACGATGAGGAGGAGGGCCCCAAACGAGGCGTAGCTGAGAACGAAGATAAAGACGAGCAGAAGACACCTGACGAACCGGTGGCATCCGAGACGGTGACGAAGGAAGATGTAGACAGGATGGTAAGTACGAAAGGTCTTGAAAAGACTCTTGAGATCATAGGAAAATGCCGCGTGGTGAAGCTCAGGAACCTGGCCAGAGAATATGAAGGTTTCGGCATAGCCGGAAGGGAGATATCAAAGGCCAATAAGACTATGCTGCTGGAGGAATTCAGAAGATACTACAGCAGATAAATAACGGAAAAGGAGGTGCCATAGCATGCAGAATATCGATTATGACTTACGATCTGTTCAGGAAGCAAGAGACCTGGCGAGGCTGGGACAGATTGCCACTGAGCGCATAGCTACATATAACGAAGAGCAGATCGATAAGATCATACGAAATATGGTGCGCGTTGCCGAAGAGAACGCCGTTTCGCTGGCGCAGATGGCCGTCGAGGAAACGGGATTCGGCAAAGTGGCAGACAAAACTTATAAGAATCATATGGCGTCCACACTGTTGTACGATGCCATAAAGGACATGAAGACCATCGGAATAATAAGCGAGGATCCGGTGACAAGGACGATGGACGTGGCAGATCCGGTAGGACTGCTCATGGGTATCGTCCCATCGACAAATCCTACTTCCACGACTATCTTCAAGTCCATAATAGCGATAAAGGCGAGGAACGCGATAGTGTTCTCACCGCATCCGTCAGCAGTTAAATGTACGCTCAAGGCAGCAACGCTCATGCGCGATGCCGCCGTTGAAGCGGGAGCTCCGGAAAACATAATAGGATGCATTTCGATGCCTTCCATGCCGGCGACAGACGAGCTGATGCACTCCAAGGAAGTTAAGATGATAATCGCAACGGGCGGCCCGGGCATGGTAAAGGCTTCATACAGTGCGGGAAAACCTGCTCTGGGAGTGGGTGCCGGAAATTCACCGGCATACATAGAAAGGACTGCAAACGTACAGCAGGCCGTCGCCAACATAATAGCGAGCAAGACGTTCGATTACGGCACGATATGCGCATCCGAGCAGTCCATAATATGCGAGGAATGCAACAGAGACGCCGTTGTGGCGGAGTTCAAAAAACACGGTGCGTATTTCATGTCTCAGGAGGAGACCGACAAGGTCTGCAAACTGCTATTCAAGAACGGACATGCGATGAACGCCAAGTTCGTCGGCAGGTCACCTCTGAAGATAGCGACCGCAGCCGGATTTTCGGTACCGGAGAACACCACTGTTCTCATAGGTCCTCAGGGAGGCGTGGGAGAAGGGTATCCGCTCTCCTATGAAAAGCTGACAAGCGTACTGGCATTTTATGTCGTAAAGGACTGGCATGAGGCGTGCGAGCTCAGTATCGAGCTTTTGCAGAACGGTATAGGACACACCATGAGCCTTCATACCGAGAACAAGAACATAGTGCTTGAGTTTACGAGAAAGCCTGCATCCAGGATACTGGTAAACACAGGCAGCAGTATGGGAGGCACGGGAGCCAGCACGGGATTACTGCCATCCTTCACACTGGGATGCGGTACATGGGGCGGAAGTTCCGTTTCGGAAAATGTAAGCCCTCTTCACCTTGTCAATATGAAGAAAGTGGCATACGGCATCAAGAACTGTGTCACACTGGCGGAAGACGACCCTACGTTCAACCATCCGGAGCTTGCGAACGCAGCTTCAACTGTTCAGGCACCATGCGCTGCGCAGAAATGTGAAGCGCCGGCACCGGCAGCCGGATGCGGACAGGAGCAGATATCGTCGCCTGCAAACTGCGGATCGACATCGGCGTATCTGTCGCCTGCGGACTATCAGAACAGCGGTATATCTTACGGCGTGGGATGCAACAGCTGCAGCAGCAACGCTCAGGCACCTGTCGCAAGCGATCAGCCTATAGATACGAACCAGCTCAACGATATGATAGAAGCTCTTGTTAAAGCGATGAGGGGAGAATAGGATATGGCAAGCAGGGAATACGAAGCTGTGCTCAAGCTGCTGCTGGAAGCCGTGAAAGCGGCCAACAACAGCAGGAACGCGGCTACGGATGAGATCCCGGTAGGTATTTCAAACCGCCATGTACATCTTTCACAGGCCGATCTCGATACGCTGTTCGGTGCCGGCTATCAGTTGACACCGATAAAGGATCTGTCTCAACCGGGGCAGTTCGCGTGCAGCGAGACGGTGACGATATGCGGACCTAAAGGAGCCATTGAGAAAGTGAGAGTGCTAGGACCTGTCAGGAGCAAGTCTCAGATAGAGATACTGGCGGGAGACGGATTCAAGCTGGGAGTAAAGGCTCCGGCAAAGCTATCGGGAGATCTGGCGGGAACGCCGGGTATAACAATAGTAGGACCGAAAGGGACAGTCAATACGCAGGAAGGCGTGATCGTGGCGCAGAGACATATACATATGACGCCACAGGACGCGGCCCAGTACGGAGTCCATGACGGGCAGATCGTACAGATAAGAGTTGAAGGTCCAAGAGGAGGAGTTTACGGAAACGTGGCGATAAGAGCCACGGACACGTCGGCTCTGGAGTGTCATATAGACACGGAAGAAGCGAATGCAATGGGCGTAGGCTCATCAGCAACAATAAAGATAATTAAATAAGTTACATTTTGAAAAATCAATTTATATTCAGGAGGGAAATCAAAATGACTAAGAACGAAGCATTGGGAATGATCGAAACTAAGGGTCTGGTAGGATCAATCGAGGCTGCGGATGCTATGGTAAAGGCTGCCAACGTATACCTCATCGGTAAGGAATTCGTAGGCGGCGGACTCGTAACCGTTATGGTAAGAGGAGATGTAGGTGCGGTAAAGGCTGCTACAGATGCCGGCGCTGCTGCTGCACAGAGAGTGGGAGAGCTGCTGTCCGTACACGTTATTCCACGTCCTCACGCAGAAGTTGAAGACATTCTTCCTCAGAAGTAAGGACTGATCAATAAGGCGGATCTACGGGAGGTGGATATTCTTATCCACCTCCCGTCATCTAACGCCGACGATGTTGAAGGAAATGGCAGGGACAGCATTTGCCGGAGGACTGTGAAATGAGCGGAAGACATAGGATATGCAACGATGCCGATACGGCTTTGAGAGAATATATATCGTGTATGGACTGCGAGACATCACATCACAGGATGATGTATCAGGAGAATAAATGTGGCTACGGGCTGGAGGGAGTTTGCTGCAGGCTGTGTTCGAACGGACCGTGCAGGCTTTCACCGGCAAGGCCGAA
>CASEFF010000159.1 GCA_949287115.1 uncultured Bacillota bacterium
CCCAAATCCGCGGAGGTCAACGTCGACATATACGGAAAAGCCGCCCACGGCACCGCGCCCTACGAGGGGCTGGACGCCCTGTACATCGGAGCCGACTACGTGAAGAACGTGTACGAAAGGCACGCGAAAATCACCGGCGCCGTGCCGAGATTCGCAGACGGCATCGGAGATCTGCCCAAAGCTCCGCAGCGTGCACCCGAGGACAAGACCATAATCCACATGGGCAAGATGACGAGCGGATACGCCAGGAACATAGTGTCCGACTACACCCATCTGCTGGGTACCGTCCGCGCTTTCAGCGAGGAGAACTTCGATATGATAATAGACCTGCTGAAGACAACCCTTGCCGAAACAGCGGATGTTTTCGGATGCGACACGGCGTTTTCCAACAGCGACGGCTATCCGCCCGTAATAAACGACCGCGGCCTGTACGACGAGATACGCCCGCTGCTGCTTTCCCTTTCGGGAGGTTACGAAGAGCTTGCGGAGCCGCTGATGATATCGGAGGACTTCTCATTTTACGGACTCGATAGGCCATCGGCCTTTTTCCTCCTCGGTACCGGAACAGGCATATCGCTCCACAGCGTCAACTTCGACTTCGACGAGAGCGTGCTGCTGAGCGGATTCGAACTTTACATGAAACTGCTGGGACAGGAGGTGTGAACCGTGTATACCGTCTTCATCGTCGAGGATGACGACACCATATCGAAGGCTATAGCCGATATGCTGGAAAGCTGGGGTTTCAGCGCCGTACGCTGCGATGATTTCAAAAGCGTCACCGATGAGTTCCTCGCCTGCGATCCCCACCTCGTACTGATGGACATCTCGCTGCCATTTTTCAACGGTTACCACTGGTGCAGCGAGATCAGGAAGCTGTCCAAGGTGCCGATAATGTTCATATCTTCGGCAGGCGACAACATGAACATCGTCATGGCCATAAACATGGGAGCCGACGACTTCGTGGCAAAACCCTTCGACAAAGACATGCTGCTGGCCAAGATACAGGCCCTGCTGCGCCGCGCCTACGATTTCAACAACGCGCAGAGCGGCATATTCACCTGCGGCGAGGTCATACTCAACAGCTCCGCCTGCACCGTCTCGTTTCGCGACCGTACTCTCGATCTTTCAAAGAACGAGAACAAGATACTGACCGTGCTGATGGAAAACAGAGGTCAGGTCGTCCCGCGCGATGTGCTGATGAACAAGCTGTGGGAGACCGACTGCTTCATCGATGAAAACACGCTGTCGGTCAATGTCGGCAGGCTCAGGAAAGCCCTCGCCGGCATAGGCATCACCGACATGATAAAGACGAGAAAGGGCATCGGGTACATGATAGAATGAAAGACAACATGACACTGAAAAAATGCATGATCATATATCTCCGGGGAAAGGTCAGACTCTTCCTGCTGCTTTGCGTTTTCGTCCTGATCTTCGCCCTTGTCCTCTTCCTCTACGATGTCCCTCCGGATGCCGTGGCATACGCGTCGCTGCTGTGCGCGGTCATCGGAGCCATCTGTCTCGCATTCGACTTTTCCGGATTTTACAGGCACATCAGCGCCCTTACCCGTGCGCGTGCCGATATAGCGACCACTCTGGCATCGCTTCCTCCCGCCCGCGGAGCGTCTGATCCTGCCTACGAAGATCTCATAAAGACCCTTTACACCGCCCTGAGCGATATGTATATGGAGACGACGGCTGCCAGGAACTACATGCAGGATTACTACGCCATGTGGGTCCATCAGATAAAGGTGCCGATCTCCGCGATGCACATGCTGCTGCAGGATCAGTCAAAGAGCTCGCCACTGAACATACAGCTCTTTTCCATAGAACAGTACGTGGAGATGGCTCTGTCGTACGTCAGGCTGGGCTCGGATCATACGGATTACGTGATACGCGAATACAGGCTGGACGACATGGTGAAACAGGCGGTGCGCAAGTACGCCCCTCTATTCATATCAAAGAAACTGAGCCTAAATATAGAGGATACGGACATCACGGTCAACACGGACGAAAAATGGATGTGCTTCGTCATAGAGCAGATATTGTCCAACTCCCTCAAATACACGAAGGAAGGCGGCATAACCATATCCTACCGCCGCCCCGCCACCCTCGTCATACGCGACAGCGGCATAGGCATAGCCCCCGAAGACATTCCGCGTATAACGGAAAAGGGATTCACCGGCTACAACGGCCGCGCCGGCAGGAAATCCACGGGTATCGGCCTCTATCTGTGCAGCGAGATACTGTCACGCCTCCACCACACCATGAAAATAGAGTCGGAAGTCGGTGTCGGCACTACCGTATACATCGATATGGAAACGCGCCGCACCGCGACGGAATGACGAACAACTGATGACTGGTGACGGGATTCCACATACCCGGGCCGCAACGGGCCCAATCTTACAAAAATGAAAGAACGGACGCCGCCAATGTAAGGAAGATGCATGGCAGCGTCTTTTTTTATCTGTTAGGCTTTATACAGGATCGCGAAAAGCGCGATCACGCAATCAACGGAGTCCGGCCCGCAACTGCGCCGGACAAATTAAGGAGGTTTTGTGGATGAGTGTTTTACTTGAAGTAAAGAGCCTGCAGAAGGTCTATACCGCCCGCTTCGGCGGCAACAGCGTAACGGCTCTCAGCAACGTCAACTTTTCCGTGGAAAGCGGAGAGTATATCGCCATAATGGGCGAGTCGGGTTCGGGAAAGACGACCCTGCTCAACATACTGGCCGCCATAGACAGGCCTACAAGGGGAAAGGTGCTGCTTGACGGCAGAGACATCACGACCATCAGCGAAAAGGAGATATCGGCGTTCAGGAGGAACAATCTCGGTTTCGTATTCCAGGACTTCAACCTTCTGGATACATTCGATCTTAAAGACAACATTTTCCTGCCGCTGGTGCTGTCCGGGAAAAAATATCAGGAGATGAACAAAAGGCTGAAGCCTCTGGCGTCGAAGCTGGGCATCACCGACCTGCTCTACAAATATCCGTACGAGGTATCGGGAGGTCAGAAACAGCGTGCAGCCATAGCCCGCGCCCTCATAACGGGGCCGCGCCTCATACTGGCGGACGAACCCACCGGAGCCCTCGACTCCCGTTCTGCCGATGATCTGCTGAGGCTGTTTTCAGATATAAACAGAGAGGGCCAGACCATCCTGATGGTGACCCACTCCGTAAAGGCAGCCAGCCACGCCAGCCGCGTCCTCTTCATAAGCGACGGCACCGTGTTCCATCAGATGTACAGGGGAAATTCCTCGTCTGCGGAGATGTTTCAGAAGATCTCCGACACGCTGACGACCATGACGACGGGCGGTGGTTTCCATGAGTAGACTCTATCCCGCCATGGCCTTCAACAACATGAAGAAGAGCCGCAGGACATACATACCGTATATGATATCATGCATCATGACCGTAGCGGTGTACTACATAGTCTGCTCTCTTGCAGGCAACAGGAACCTTGCCGATATGTGGGGCGGCAACATCATCCAGTCGTACATGAACTTCGGACAGGTCATAGTGGCTTTATTCGCGCTGATATTCCTGTTCTACATCAACAGTTTTCTCCTGAAACGCAGACGCAGCGAGTTCGGGCTGTACAACATACTGGGACTTGAGAAGCGCCACATATCCGGCATCGTGCTGATGGAAACGCTGTACACCTTCGTCATCGTCATGGCGGCAGGCATACTGCTGGGTATACTGCTGGACAAGATGATGTACCTCGTGCTGGCCAAAGTCCTCGGAGGGGCGCTGCCTGTGGGATTTTACATATCAGGCCCGGCCATCTTCATGGCGCTGGGGCTCTTCGGAGCCATATTCCTGCTGATACTCCTCAATTCGGTAAGGCAGATATATAAAGCCGATCCGGTGGAGCTGCTGAG
>CASEFF010000160.1 GCA_949287115.1 uncultured Bacillota bacterium
AGGTATATCCTGCACCTTCATCATCAGATCGACGAATACCGGCGACGATGCCAGCGGCTCCATGGTGTCGCCCATTATGTTTATACCGACGAAGAGGACTCCGAACCCGAATATGGTCTGCCCCAGATACGAAACGAATTCTTTCTGCTTAAAGAAGAAATACATGATGAATCCTACGGCGACAAATGCCCAGGCGTAGTCGCCGATGCTGAAAGCTATGAGCTGTGCCGTGATGGTCGTTCCGATATTGGCTCCCAGCACTATGCTTATGGCCTGAGGCAGTTTCATAAGTCCGGCGCTGACAAAGCCGATGACCATTACCGTCGTCGCGCTGCTGCTCTGGAGCACCGCGGTCACCAGCGCTCCCGCCATGACCCCCAGCACCGGGTTTTTCGTCAGCATCGCCAGTATCGCTCTCATCTTATCCCCGGCCGCCTTCTGCAGGCCGTCACTCATGAAATTCATTCCGAATATGAACAGCGCCAGTCCACCCACCAGCGTCATGATCATCTGCACAGCTCCAACACTCATTTTCTTTTCTCCTTTATATCATACTCTCCATTAGCCATATATCAGCTCCATTAATTATATATATTTTCTTTTAACTTTGTAAAGGTAAAAGCTAACAAAATCTTAACCTGTTACCGGCTTTTATTTAACAATGTCCGTCCGCACCCCGATATTTGTTTCATATCCGCCGCTTATTGTGTTATCATATATTCGGATATTTTCCGGAAGAGGTGACATAATGCTCAACGGTATCATGAGCGTCCTCGTTGTATTCATCATCATGGGCGTGGGATTTTACTTCACAAAGAGATATAAGTGGCCGGACAACACCAACAAGGTGTTCTCTTCGGCTGTGGTGCTGATCGCCGCTCCGGCTCTTGCCATAGTCAGCATAGAAAACCACTTCACGCCTCAGCTGCTGCAGGCTTCGATCTGGAACCTGCTGATAATCGCAGGCAGCGTCCTTCTCATGTACCTAATAGGTATCATACTGTCTGTCGCGATGAAACTTCCGAAAAAAAAGAAGGCGGTCTTCGTTACCACCTTCATGCTCAACAATACCATGTTCATAGGGCTTCCCATCGTCACCATAGTGTTCGGCAGCGACGGGCTGCCCTACCTGTTCACGTTTTATCTCGTATCCATCGTCACGTTCTGGAGTCTCGGCTCCTTCACCCTTTCCGCTCAGGCGGGATCCGAAGTCCACAAGCGCTCCTTTTCCGTAAAGAACATCTTCAGCCCCGGTCTCATAGGCGTCATGATCGGATGCGTGCTTGCAGGTACCGGCATCTCCCTGCCGATGATACTCGAAACCTCCCTCACATATCTGGGAGATCTGTGCGTCCCTCTTTCCCTGCTGGTGATCGGCTCCAATCTGGCATTGTCGCTGTCCGGGGGCTTTCCGAAGATCACCGTCGACATGATCATGATAATGGTAGGGAAATTCGTGATCCACCCGCTCATAATATGGGGAGCCTTCACCCTCTTCGGCATAACGGGATTTCCTCTCAAAGTCTTCATCCTCATGGCCGCAATGCCATGTCACGCACAGACGGCCATAATGGCGGAATACTACGATCTGGAAGGAGAATACGCTTCGAACCTCGTGAGCCTTTCCACCATCATCAGCCTGTTTACGATACCGATATATGCCGCCATACTGCTGTAAACGCAGCGTCTATTCCATCTCTCTCAGCAGGTTCACCATCTCTATGGCTCCCTCCGCGCAGTCCGAGCCCTTGTTGCCCGCCTTGGTGCCTGCTCTTTCGATAGCCTGCTCGATGTTTTCCGTCGTCAGCACTCCGAACATCACCGGCACTCCCGTCTCCAGCGATACGTGAGCGATGCCCTTGGAGACTTCGTTGCATACGTAGTCGTAATGAGTCGTGCTTCCTCTTATCACCGCGCCGAGGCAGATGACCGCATCATATCTGCCGCACTTTGCCATCTTCGAAGCGGCAAGCGGTATCTCAAACGCGCCCGGTACCCACGCGATATCTATGTCGTCTTCTCCCACATCGTGTCTTTTCAGCGTGTCAAGGGCTCCTGACAGCAGCTTTGACGTGATGAACTCGTTGAACCTCGCTGCAACGATCCCCACTCTTATCTTTTTCGACACCAGTTTTCCTTCAAATACTTTCATCTTTCTCTTCTCCTTTTCCGATATAATTCCGACATCTTTTCAATATCTTCATCAATATATGTTCATCAGTAATCCAGTATATGCCCCATCCTCTTCTGCTTCGTCTGCAGATAGAACAGGTCGCACTCCGTAGCGTCCATCTGTATAGGCACCCTCTCTATTATCTCCATGCCGTAATCAGCAAGCTGATACACCTTGTCCGGGTTGTTCGTCAGCAGCCTCAGCTCCTTCGCTCCCAGATCTCTCAGTATCTGAGCTCCGATAAAGTATTCCCTCAGATCTCCCGGAAAACCAAGGGCCAGATTTGCATCCAGCGTATCCATGCCCCTGTCCTGAAGCTCATAGGCTTTAAGTTTGTTTATAAGGCCGATACCGCGCCCTTCCTGTCTCATGTATAGCACGATGCCGCGCCCTTCCTTTTCCACCTGCATCATGGCGGAAGCCAGCTGCTGTCCGCAGTCGCAGCGCAGCGATCCGAAAGCGTCTCCCGTCAGGCATTCCGAGTGTACGCGACACAACAGGTTTTTACCGTCTCCTATCTCGCCCTTGACGAGGGCCACGTGATGCTCGCCGTTCAGCTTGTTGACGTATCCGTATGCCATGAAGTTGCCGTATTTCGTAGGCATCTTCACGACCGCTTCACGCTCCACCAGCTTTTCATGCTTTTTTCTGTAGTCCTGCAGCATCTTTATGGTGGTGAATTTCAGGCCGTATTCCTCAGCCAGCTCGAACAGCTCCGTCTTTCTCATCATCGTGCCGTCGTCCTTCATGATCTCACAGCACAGTCCGCACTCCTTCAGGCCTGCCAGCCTGAGAAGATCCACCGTTGCCTCCGTATGCCCGTTTCGCTCCAGCACGCCGTTCTTCTTCGCTTTCAGCGGGAACATATGGCCCGGTCTTCTGAAATCCTGCGGCCTTGCGTCATCATCTGTGCACATCCTCGCGGTGTATCCCCTCTCCTCTGCCGATATCCCCGTTGTGGTATCCACATGGTCTATCGACACCGTGAACGCCGTCTCGTGGTTGTCCGTGTTCTCGCTGACCATCTGCGGTATCTGCAGCTTCGCGCAGAATTCCGCACTCATGGGCATGCATATGAGTCCCTTCGCCACGCTGGCCATCAGATTGACATTCTCCGTTGTGGCAAACTGGGCGGCGCATATCATATCGCCTTCGTTTTCCCGGTCCTCATCGTCCGTCACCAGCACGACCCTGCCTGCTCGCAGATCTTCAAGTACTTCCTCTATCGTATTGAACTTATCCATATATAAAACCTCCTTCAGGCTTATTGTCCTCAAAACCCGTTCTCCATAAGAAACGCTTCGGTGATGTTCCCGCTTCCTTTTTCACTTCCGTTTCCGGCTTTCTCCACTCCGTCGTCAAAGGTCATGAGCCGTTCGACATACTTTCCTATGATATCGTTTTCCAGATTCACGATATCTCCGTTCTTTTTACCGGACAGGATCGTGTTCGCTGACGTGTGTGGTATCACCGACACGCGGAAACTTCCGCTTTCCACCTTCGCCACCGTAAGGCTCGTGCCGTCTATCGCCACGGAGCCCTTTTCCACTATATATCTCATGATGGCCGCCGGCGCCGCTATCTCGTACCATACGGCATTATCGTCGCGCCATATCTTCACTATGCGTCCCGTACCGTCTATATGACCCGACACGATGTGCCCGCCGAACCTTCCTCCGGCGCTCATGGCCCGTTCAAGGTTAACGGGACTGCCTGCCGTGAGCCCGCCCAGAGACGACCTGTCGAGGGTCTCGTGCATGACGTCGGCTTCAAATGTCGTTCCCGAAAACCCGGTCACCGTAAGGCACACTCCGTTCACCGCTATGCTGTCTCCCATATGCACATCCGACAGCACCTTATCGGCGGCTATGGTGATAACAGCCGACGCCGCGCCTTTTCTCACGCTTTTTACCACTCCCGTCTCTTCGACTATTCCCGTGAACATCTTCCGGTCACCTCGCTTTCAAGGAGTATGTCATCTCCTTCGAATACCACCCGCGGTCTGGACAGCGTAAACGCTTCCGAAGGCTCCCCGACTCCTTCTCCGCCTACAGGCGCAGGCGCATTCTTTCCTCCGAATATCTTCGGCGCTATGTACGTCTGCACCGCATTCACCACGCCGGCATCGAGGGCTGCCCAGTTGAGCGTTGCTCCTCCTTCCAGCATGACGCTGTCTATCTTCCTTTCACCCAGTTTCACCATGAGATCCTCAAGATCCATATGACCCTTCCTGAAAGCCACTTCCATTATCTCGCATCCCGCATCGCAGAGAGCCTTTCGCTTATCATGCTTTCCTGTCGTCCCTTCCCGCGATACCGCTATGATAGTCGGAACTGTCCCTGCAGTCTTCACGATCTGAGAGCCCACCGGTATCCTCATGCCCGTGTCGCATATGACCCTCACCGGATCTCTGCCTCCTTCTATCCTGCACGTCAGAAGCGGATCGTCCGCGAGCACCGTACCTATGCCGACCATTATGGCAGTGTACCTGTTCCTGTCGCGGTGTACGCGTTCTCTCGCCTGCTCCCCCGTTATCCATCTTGAGCTGCCCGTATACGTGGCTATCTTCCCGTCTGTCGTCATTGCGTATTTCATCACGACATACGGTCTTCCCGTCGTTATGTAATGAAAAAACACCCTGTTGATCTCATCGCACTCTTCCTTGAGAAATCCTTCCACGACTTCGATGCCGCTTTCGCGAAGTATCTCCACGCCCTTTCCGGCAACGAGAGGATTTGGATCGGACGAACCTATGATGACGCGCTTTATACCGGCCTCTATTATCGCATCCGTACAGGGAGGCTGCTTCCCGTGGTGACAGCACGGCTCAAGGGTCACGTACATATCGGCGCCACGAGGCGAATCGGTACACGCGCCGAGAGCCTCCCTTTCCGCGTGGAGATCACCGTACTTCCTGTGATATCCCTGCCCTATGATATTGCCGTCTTTTACTATGACTGCTCCCACAAGGGGATTTGGCGCCACCCTGCCGGCTCCCTTTTTCGCCAGATCCATGGCAATCCTCATGTACACTTCGTTATCTTTCCCCATCATCGCCATATCACATCATTCTCCTTTTTCCATACCCTTCATTCCGCCTTCCGCGCAATGAAAAAACGCCCTGACTGTTCTCCGGGGCGTTCATCAAAAATGGGACCGCATCACGTTCCCTGTGCTTTGGTACACGTGACTGCGATCATCGATCATCAAATCGACCGTCAAAAAAACTCCGAAACAAAAAAGTTCCGGAGCATATCATCGCAAAATAAGCGCATCGCGCTTTACGACCTTCTCTCATCCAGACTATACTGTCGGTTTTGGAATCTCACCAAATCCTGACTTGGACAACCGCCAAGTCCTGTGCTCACGCACTCGCGGACTATACCGCCGATCGGGAATTTCACCCTGCCCCGAAGATCACTGTATTCAGTTATCAATATAATAATATCCCCATACCATCACTTTGTCAATACTTCATATCTCCGTTATCCGCGCCGTCAGCTCCTTTATATCGCGGCCGAAGCTGCCATCCGGAAATATGCGTTTCACTTCGCCCCTCTGGAGAAAAGTGTCGCTGTACGATATGCGCACCATCGCTCCGCTCTCAGCCTCACGGTCACCGTCAGACGCTTTTCCGTCCGGATATCCGCGTCCCGCCATGTTCTCCACCTCTATCAGTCTTTCCGATATCCCGCTCCCGCAGCTGCACATCAGATGGCGCATATACTGCCTTCTCCGCGCTCCGTTTTCCGTGCTTTTCGCGATGAGGCATATACGTTCCGCCATACCAAGACACGATATGTCTGCCGCCGAAAGTCCGCGGCCGATATCCACGACGATCACATCGTATCTGCCGCTGTCCGCAACGGAAGCGATAAAGGTCTCCATCTCTTCCGCAGGCAGATCGCGCAATGGATTTCTTCCCTCCGTGGGCGCGAAGGCCTCCACTCCGAAATCATCCCTCAGCACGTATCCCTGCAGATCCGGAGGTCCGCTCTCACCGGCTGCGCCGCCGCACGATGCCGTCATATCCCTTCCCATCAGATGGTAGAGATATACTCCCGTTCCTCTCATGCCTTCACCGCCGCGCATGAACTCTCCCGTCGACTCCGTCTCCTCAAGGGAAACGTACATGACGCGCTTTCCCGCAAACCTGCTGAGCTCCTGAGCCACCGCCAGCGAAATGACGGTGCAGCCGGTGCCGCCCGCCCACGACGCGAAGGCTATGATCTTCGCGGTGCGCCTTTTCATATTGACGTTCTTCCTGCCTGTCAGATATCCGTATATCTCGAGCAGAGATGCGACGGTGCTGCGGGCGCTGTCGTACTTATACAGACAGAATCTCCTGTTACCGAAATCCTTCGTCGCCATGGACCGTTTATCCGACAGCAGTACTATCCTTTCTCCGAACACCTTCTCTGCTTCCGCACCGTCCCACAATATCAGATCTCCCGATACGAGTCTTCCCTCACCCGCTTCCCTTGCCCTGGCAAAAAATTCATCCTTGCCGGCAAGCCTGATGATGACGCCTTCGCAGAGATGCTGTATGGCTCTGCCGAGAGCTCTCCCGTAATCACGATCGTCCGTTACTATGACAAGCGATATGTTTTCCACATCGGGCACCTCCTTCACCGGCGTATCAATGCGCCAAATCATGGTAAATTCTTCCTTTTTATCATACCTCATGTGGAAAATATTGTCAATATTTATTGTGCGAAGCTTACATCTATCACCGCTATCTCACTGTCCGTACCGATCCTCATGGCCGGGCCCCAGACTCCGACTCCCGAAGTGACGACGGAATACATGTCGTCTATCTTATCGAGTCCGTAGGCGTTCTCCCAGAACAGATCTATCGTGAGATTGCCGGGGAATATCTGCCCGTCATGGGTATGGCCGCCCAGATCCATGTCCACTCCGGCGTCGGCCTTCTGCCTCAGCTGTGACGGCTGATGATCTATGCAAATGACAGGGCCGCTCCTGTCTACACCTTTCATGAGCTCTCCTATCGACTTCCTGCCCTCATCGCTGTTTGGTTTCGACGCATCCATACGGCCTATGAGCGTTATGTTTCCCGCAATGGTCACCGACTCATCCTCCAGGATCTCTATGCCGGCCTTCTTCACGAACTCATCGACTTCCGGCTGCACCAGCGCGTCCTTTCCCACCGGCACCGTGAAGCCGCCTATGAGCTGCTCCTCCACGTCGTGATTACCGTACACACCGTAAACTCCGTAACGCGATCTTATGCCCGACAGTGTCTTTGCTATCTCGTCGGCATCGCTGAGGGCGTAATAGTCGTTATCCACTATATCCCCCGCGAACACCACCAGATCGGCATCCTGTTCGTTTATCAGCTCCACCATGTCTTCCATCATGTCGTTGCCCACCGAATATCCGAGATGAGTGTCCGCCACGAGCACTATTCGCATATCCTCAAGTCCGTCTGCGCTCTTATCCACCGTAACGTCGTACTTTATGACATCCGTATCCTGATAATGGACCACGCCGTAAATACTGAAACATATTATCAGCGCTATCACCGTAAAGCCGCGTATCACTATGTACCTGCGATACCCTTTATACCCCTTTCGCATTTTTTTGAAAAGCCACAGGAAAAACGTGACGACCTCGGCGAGCGCCACAAAGAAAAGGGCGTATATGAACACGCCTATCCAGACGTTGTTTATAAATTTCAGCGCGGATATCCATGCGGGATCTTCAAACAGTATCCACGTACCGACGCTGCTCATCAGGAACAGGTATATCACCGAAAAGCCTATCATCACGCCTTTTTTCCCCAATGCTCCGTGGACGTTCCTGAGCAGCCTTATAACTCTGTGCCACAGAAAAACGTTGACCGCTATGTACACCGCCGCAAGCAATATCAGATACCACATACTCCCTCCAGTTTCACTTTTGCCAGACTCTCCGTAAAAGGCGGCCTGCATATGCCCTTTTCCGTCACGATTGCCGTTATCAGGCTGCTGTCCGTCACATCGAAAGCCGGGTTATAGCATTTCACTCCTTCCGGCGCCACAGGCTCTCCGTAGAACATCTCTCTGATCTCCCCGGGTTTTCTCAGCTCTATCGGTATCTCTTCTCCGGAAGCGCAGTCCAGATCTACGGTCGACGTAGGCCCCAGCACGTAAAAAGGTATGCCGTAATGCTTTGCCAGTATTGCCACCGCCGACGTCCCTATCTTGTTCGCCGTGTCTCCGTTGGCTGCTACGCGGTCGCATCCCACGAAACACGCCTGCACCCATCCGTTCTTCATCACCATGGAAGCCATGTTATCGCATATCAGCGTCACATCGACACCTGCCTGCTGCAGCTCGTAAGCCGTGAGCCTCGCTCCCTGAAGCAGCGGTCTCGTCTCGTCGGCAAACACCCTGAAGTCCATGCCCCGCTCGTTTCCCAGCAGTATGGGTCCCAGAGCTGTGCCGTACCGCGACGTGGCAAGCGGCCCCGCATTGCAGTGGGTGAGTATGCCGTCACCGTCCTTTATAAGCGTCAGTCCGTATTCCGATATGGCTCGGCACATGGCGATGTCCTCCTCGTGTATGGCCTTCGCCTCTTTCATCATGGCATCGGCTATGATGTACACCCCGGCCTTTTCGGTTTCCGCCGCGTACGCCTTTTCTGCAGACTCCAGCACTCTTTCCACTGCCCACGACAGATTGACCGCCGTCGGCCTGGAAGTCCTGAGATGATCTCCGTGCTTTTTCATGACGCCAAGCAGCTCCGCTGCCCCGCCGGTTCCGCCGTCTCGCGCGCCTTCCGCGATCCGCACGCTTTCACGCCTCGCCAGCACAGCCATGCAGTATGCCGCAAATATGCCTATGGCCGGCGCACCGCGCACTTTCAGCCCCGCTATCGCATCGTACATCTCCTCCGGAGTCGCCGCCTCGAGATACTCCATCCTGCCGGGCAAAAGGCTCTGATCCAGTATCACAACGGCGAGCCCGTCTTCTCTTAGGCGTATATTGGTCATTCCTTCGTTTTCTTTTCCTGTCTTACCCATCGTTATTTTCCCTTTGACGCTGTTATCATCCCGATCGTTTTACTATATTATATATTGCA
>CASEFF010000161.1 GCA_949287115.1 uncultured Bacillota bacterium
ACGGCGTAAAAAGGAGACATCCGGAGATAGTCGATGTGAAGGTGCTGCCCATAGCTGTCATCATAATGCTGTTTGCGATGCCGTACTGCGCGACCCAATCTTTTATAGTGAGCTATACGGAGACGAGAGGGATATCGGTGTCGGTGGGCATGTTTTTCCCGTTCTACGCCATCATACTCCTGATCCTCAGGATGTCGATGAAGAGCTCTTTCGACAGACGCCCGTTCAAAGCGTTTCTGACGGGAAGTCTTGCATGCGCGCTGTGTGCCATAGGTCTTCTGGCTTTCATGCAGAACAACGTTATGATGTTCATGGCGGCGGCTTTCATGGCAGGCGGCTACGGCATAATGTGCTCAGTGTGTCAGTCAAGAGCCATACTGATGGCCGACAGGGACAGGAGCGGTCTTGCCAACAGTACGTACTATATAGGTCTGGATCTGGGAATGACGCTGGGACCTGTGGTGGGAGGTTTTCTGTACGGACATCTTGATATATCGCTGTTCTATCCCGTGCTGGCCGTCACGGTACCTCTCATAATTCTGGTATATATATTGTCGGAGAAGGTGGCGGGACGTTAAAGGGGCAAAATCACCTTGACACCGGTCGGCTCAGATGGTACCATTTTCAATGGTTGGATAATTATATTTATGTTTGAGATACATTGGAGGTCTTAGTATGAGTGTAAAAGTTAGCAGAGAAGAGCTTATAGAGAAGATAAAGGCGATAATCGAGAATGAGAAGTTCAGGCTCGACGGTTTCTTCCTCTGCGGATTCCCTACGGGCGCGCCGAATCAGGTGCTCCAGAGGGCATGTGAAAAGTATATCGCGATAGACGAGAAGGGCAAGCCGAGCGAAGATGACACGAAGACTCTGATCGAGGCTCTCGAGGATTCCCTGAAAGTCGAGTCGGATGTAAAGGATGTAAACGACATCACGAGGAGCGACGATACGGTAAAATACATCCTGCAGCACAAGGATATGCTGTTCGCATAAACGGACAGGCTTATCGAAGGTAAGCTGATAGACGGTAAAATCAATGACCCCACGCCGGAAAACGATGGTTTTTCGCAACGTGGGGTCTTTGCATTTCGGGTGAAGGTGTTTTGGCTTTACATCTTTTGTCTTTACATCATCATACGAGCGGTTTTCCCGTCATCTCGGCCGGTACGGCAAGTCCCATGAGTTTGAGCATCGTAGGAGCGATATCGCATAACCTGCCTCCGTCGCTGAGCTTCGCGGGTCTGTTGGCTATGTGAACGAGAGGA
Source organism: uncultured Bacillota bacterium (assembly GCA_949287115.1). GTDB lineage: Bacteria > Bacillota > Clostridia > Peptostreptococcales > Anaerovoracaceae > Lentihominibacter. The sequence continues at coordinate 1,266 of CASEFF010000161.1, forward strand.
ACGTCGTTAAGGGAGTGAGCCGTAACGACATTATCGTCGTCATCCAGCATGACGTCGGCGTTGCCGTGATCCGCCGTCAGCAGTATCTGTCCGTCCTTTGCCAGCACGGCGTCCGCTATCTTCGGTACGCACCGATCCAGCGTTTCGATGGCCTTTACGGCAGCGTCCATGACGCCTGTGTGGCCGACCATGTCGGCATTGGCAAAGTTGAGTATTATCACGTCGTACTTATCGCTTTCTATCGCTTCCAGCACCTTGTCCGTAACCTCGAAGGCGCTCATTTCGGGTTTCATGTCATATGTGGCCACCTTTGGCGACGGAACGAGGATGCGGTCTTCGCCTTCGTTGGGTTCTTCGACTCCGCCGTTGAAAAAGAACGTGACGTGGGCATACTTTTCCGTTTCGGCGATCCTCAGCTGGCTGAGTCCCAGTTCGGATATGTATTCGCCGAGGGTGTTGCGCAGATGTTCCGGCGGAAATGCGAGGGCCACGTTCGGCATTTCGGCATCGTACTGGGTCATGCAGACATAGAAGATATCATCGACAATTTTTTTCCTTGAAAAACCGTCAAAATCTTTGTCCACGAAAGTCCTCGTTATCTCTCTGGCTCTGTCGGGTCTGAAATTGAACATTATCATGGCGTCCCCGTCGGATACGGGGATGGCTCCGTCGACTACGGTCGGGAGCACGAATTCATCGTTTTCATCGCGCTCGTAGGCGGCGGTGACGGCTTCACGAGCCGTGGCGGCATGGAGCCCTTCACCTGTCGTCATGGCATCGTATGCCTTTTCGACCCTTTCCCAGCGTTTGTCTCTGTCCATTGCGTAGTATCTTCCGGAAACGATGCCTACGGTGCCGATACCAAGTTCATCCAGGTGGTCGGTCAGCGTATCGATATATTTTACGGCGCATCTTGGCGGTACGTCTCTTCCGTCGAGAAAACAGTGGACGCACAGCTTTTCCACGCCGTTTCGCTTTGCCATGTCCGTGAGGGCCAGCAGGTGGTCTATGTGGCTGTGGACACCTCCGTCGGAGAGAAGCCCCAGAAGGTGCAGCGTGGATCCGTTTTTCTTCACATGGTCGACGGCTTTGAGGAAAGCCGGGTTTTTGAAGAAAGAACCGTCTTCTATTGATTTCGTTATCATCGTCAGATCCTGATAGACGACTCTGCCTGCGCCGATGTTCAGATGGCCCACTTCGGAATTGCCCATCTGGCCTTCGGGAAGCCCTACAGCCAGACCGCAGGCTTTAAGTGAAGTGGAAGGATATTCTGCGAATATCCTGTCGAGATTGGGCTTTTCGGCAGCGGCTATGGCGTTGCCGTGAGTTTTTTTATTGAGACCGTATCCGTCTAATATCATGAGCATGGTCGGACGGTTGAATTTTTCCATATCGTTCACCTCTTGTTTATGCGGAAT
>CASEFF010000162.1 GCA_949287115.1 uncultured Bacillota bacterium
CGCTGCCGTCGTTATCATCATCCTCCATGCCGATGATCGGTCTGACGAGCGGATCCTCCACTCCCGCCAGCCTTCTCAGCTTTTCCGTCACCTGTCTTTCCTTCAGTCCCAGCTGTGCATCGTAATCCAGCCTGCCGTAGGGACACCCGCCGCATCCCGCTTCAAGGTACGGGCAATCCGAGGCGCCGTTTCTGTGTACGGATGGCTGTAGCAGCTCCACAAGCCGTGAAAAACCGTAACGTTTCTTCACCTTTGTCAGCTCAGCCGTCACCGTATCGCCCACCACAGCGCCCGGCACGAACACGACAAACCCGTCGGCCTTTCCTATTCCCTGCCCTTCGCCGCTCATGTCATCTATCTTTATCTCTACGATATCTCCCTTTTTCACGATCTCTTCCTCCGCGTCATCGTATCATCAGAACCATTTTTTCTTCTTGAACAGTATTATCTCTACCACCACTACGACAGCTGCTATCACCGCCACCGCAGCGTACGCTCCCGGCATATCCAGCTCCGGCATATCGTGAAAATTCATGCCGTACCAGCCCGTTATGAGCGTCAGCGGCATGAACACGGTGGTCACAATCGTCAGTATCTGCATGACCTTGTTCTGATGGGCATTTATGCGCGACTGATGTATATCGCGTATCTGCAATACGTATTCGATCATCCCAACAACGTCGTTGCGCAGACGATCCACCTTGTTGCCGAGGAACGCGAACAACTGTCTGTCCCTCTCATTTCCCGCTTTCGCCGAAGCCTCTTCCAGCACGTCGATCACATCCGCCAGCAGCTTGTAATATCCGGACAGCCTTCTGAGAGACTTTCGGTGCTCCGATACGAAGCCGTCAAGATCCTCCGGTATATCGGCATTGCCGTCCGTCACCTTTTCCTCAACGTCATCCAGCTTCTTGTCGTATTCCTCAAGAAACAACATATCGTTCCTTACGAGATACTCCAAAAGCGCGAACATTACGAAAGACGGACTTTCACGCCTTATATCCATAGTTTCTCCTATATCGCTCATGGCGCGACCCGCTTTCCCGTCTTCTTCTATCAGGAGCAGCTTATCCCTTTCCATGTAAAACCCGCATCTGAACACGTGCCTGTCGGGATCCTGCTTATCCGGGATCAGCAGCGTGCCGGCCACGAGGTCCCCGAACATGCCGGCGCTGCAATGCTTTACGGTGCTCAGATCACCGGAGGGCAGTGTATGTCCCGCCACTGCCGGATACCGCTCACAGAACTCCCTCCCCGATATTATCTCAATATTCTTCATATCATCCATATCAGCGACCCTGCCTTTCACACTACAGCTCCTTCGCTATCTCCTCAATGCGCCTCAGCCTGTTGTTTATGCCGGATTTGGAAAGGGGCGGCGACATCATCTTTCCCAGCTCCTCTATGCCGACGTCGGGGTTTTCAAGCCGCACCTCGGCCGCTTCACGCAGCTTTGCCGACAGGAAATCCAGGCCGCGTTTCCTTTCGATCTTTTTTATGCTCTCTATCTGCTTTTCCGCAGCTCTGAGGGATTTGTCGATATTGGCGTTGTCTATGTTGTTGATCCTGTACGTCTTCGATTTCAGCCCCTTCATCATCATGATCTCGTCAAATCTGAAGAACATGGACGAGGCTCCCATTATACCGATGGCATCCCTGACCTGCTCCCCCGATTTGAGATACACGCCGTAGCCTTTTTTCCTCGTGACTATCCTGGCGTTTATATCCGTGAAGCTGTTCATCAGCCTTCTCATGTCCTTTGCCAGCGTTTCCGTCCCGGTGCCTATCTCGAAGTGATACTCCTTCTCCGGATTGTTCACGGTCCCGGAGCCGAGAAACGCGCCGCGAAGGTATGATTTGCGGCAGCACTTCGTCTTTATGAGGCCGTCGTATATACCGTCGCTTATGAAGTTCATACCTTCCTTTACCATCAGTATACCCGTCTCCCTGAGTATCTGCTCGCTCAGTTCTTCCGGACCTATGGACAGCATGTACGCGTGGCCTTTCTTGAGCCCGCTCTCCTGCCCCATACCTACGGACGGATCCACCGAAAAATACGTCTTTATCAGCGTCTTGTAATGTCTGGCGACAGCCGGATTCGTCGTCGTCATAACTATCCTGAACTTTCCGCCGCCCGCCAGGTGTATGCTGCCCGCAAACCGCATGAACCCCGCTATCTCCGCCAGCATGCAGCACTTTTTCTCCGGCACGATACGCGCCAGCTCGTTTTTCGTCTCAGATGCGAAAGACATCCTGCTCACTCCCCGTCATCGTTATCTCATACTATCGAAAAACCTCTCCGGCAAGCGGAGAGGCATGTGTTACCTTCATCTACAGATCTCTGTGCTCCAGCGTCGTCCTCTTCCCGCTTTCGCTGAGCCTTCTGTGCAGCTCGTTTGCCACCGCCACCGAACGGTGATGGCCCCCTGTGCATCCTATACATACGTTGAGGCTGTATTTCCCTTCTTTTCTGTAAAACGGGATCAGCATCTCTATCATATCTATCGCCTTTTCGATAAAGTCCCTCGTGACCTTATGCCTGAGCACGTACTTGCTCACCTTGGCGTTGTTCCCCGTCAGCGGCCTCAGTGATTTCACGTAATACGGATTCGGTATGAACCTCATATCGAACACCATGTCCGCTGCCATCGGCGTCCCGCGTTTGTATCCGAAGGACATGATGTTTATGATGAAAGTATCCCTCGTCTCTTCAGAATTCACAAGATGCTTTATCTCCTCCCAGAGCTGCGCCGTCTTCATGTTGGACGTGTCTATTATGTAGTCGGCCTGCGCTCTTAGAGCATCCAGCTGTTCCCGTTCCCTGTGAAGACCTGCCGCAACGGGCCCGCCTTCCGAAAGAGGATGGCTCCTTCTCGTCTCGTTGTATCTCCTCAGCAGAACGCTGTCGGATGCTTCAAGATAAAGTATCTTATAGTCTATGTCGTCCTTTTTCAGTTCGTCCAAAGACTCCTTCAGGTCATCGAACAGTCTGCCGCCCCTGACATCTATCACGAAAGCGGCCTTGTCTATGCCCTTTCCGTTACCCGTAAGATCTATGAAGCTCTTTATCAGTGCCGGCGGCATATTGTCTATGCAGTAATACCCCATATCCTCCAGACAGTCTATCGCCTGAGTCTTTCCGGCTCCCGAAAGCCCCGTCACTATTATGGTCTTCATCGCTTCCCCCTTATTCCGATGCCGTCTCTTCCGTCAGCTCTTCTATGTTCACTATCCTGCCGGGATCCAGACCTGCCGCTATCGCTCTTTCCAGACCTTCCCTGAAATCTCCCACTCTCCCCGGCGTATGGGCGTCGCTGCTTATGATGAACTTCACTCCATCCACCTGTGCCGCGATCTTTATCTCGTCTTCGGTCATATGGCCGTGCCACGTGTTTATCTCCATCAGGGTGTCCGTCTCGGCACATACCTCGGCTATCGCCTTTATATCGAAAGGAGCCTTGTCTCCGGGATGTGTCAGTATGGCTATGTCGTTCTGTCTCAGCGCCCTTATGACCATATCGGTGTTCTTTTCCCGCAGCTTTTCCTCTCCGTATCTGAAACCCTTGTTCCAAAGCCAGTTCCTTATGCAATGGCATCCGAAAAGGCCGTAATGATATCCGGCTATGACGAAATCGAACTCCTCGAATTCCTCGGGCTTTACATCGAGTCCGCTGCCTCCCTCTACTATGTTGGCCTCGACGCTCAGCTTGACGTTCAGCTTCGGATACTTCACGTTCATACGCTCGATGTCGTTTCTCATGTTGACGATATCGTTCCTGTTGATGCCGTAAAACAGATGACCCGGTCCGTGATCCGATATGGCTATGAATTCCAGCTTCTTATTGAACGCTTCCCTTACATTGTCCTCTACGGAGCCTTTCCCGTGTGAATACGTCGTATGTGTATGCAGATCGTAGACAAGCCTGTACCTGTCTGCCGTACTTTCCATGTTAGCCAATTATCCTTACCTCCGTCTCCAGTCTGACCCCAAATTCGTCGAATACCCTTGCCTGTACGATCTCCATCAGCTGCAGTATGTCAGTTGCCGTCGCGCCGCCTCTGTTTATTATGAAGCCGCTGTGCAGCTCCGACACCTGTGCGCCGCCTACCGTAAGGCCCTTGAGGCCCGCATCCTGTATCAGTTTCCCGGCGAAGTATCCTTCCGGTCTCTTGAAAAAACTGCCGGCGCTCGGATATGTCACCGGCTGTTTCGTGTTCCTGCGTTCCGCAAGTTC
>CASEFF010000163.1 GCA_949287115.1 uncultured Bacillota bacterium
CCGAACAGTATCAGATATATGAACTCCAAAACTATGGTCGCCGTCACCGTAACTTCAGGCGGCTGCTCCATTATCAGCGCAAAAATTATACCTATCACGAAGGTGCATATAAACTGGCAGCCCGTGATGAACTCCACATCCGTCTTTTCCGTATAATAGTCCACCGCCACTATGGCTCCGCCGTAGCCGATGGCGCTCAGCAGCGACAGTATCTCTCCCGGTCCCATGGAAAGGTTTCCCGTGGAAAATCCCGTAACCGACATGGTGCTTATGCCCACTATCGCTATCAGCGCACTTATGAACACCTTCCCGGCCGGACGCTTTTTTTCTATGAACCAGACCATGAACGGTACCATGACCACGTATGCCGACGAGATGAACGCGTTTATCCCGGCGTTTATCATCTCCAGCCCCATTATCTGGAGCGCCGATCCCATGCCGAACAGTCCTCCGCATATGATGCCCCGCAGCCAGTCGGCCGCCTTTGCTTTCCGGAAATATTTCCACCACACGATCACCGCAAACAGCGATGTGAAAAACCCTCTTACGGCATTGCTCCAGTTCGGCTCCATGATGTCCAGCACGTCTTTGGCAACGACGTACTCGCCGCCCCACAGCAGCGCCGAGACTATCAGGCACGCCACTCCCGCTTTTGCCCCGTACTTTCCGGCAAATCTCTCCAGCAAACTCCCGCCTTCCTTCCGTCGATATTGTTTATATTATCATACAATATCACCCCGGGGCGGAGTCAATAGGTTATGCGAAAATTTTGACATCTTGCTTCCCATTGCTTCGTCGCCAGCCGCAGCCGCCTTCATCCGGCCAAAGCTATCCGGCATCCGTCGGTGACCTTTAACGTAACTCAGCGCCTGCCCGTCACTCTTTCAGCTTTTCCGCAAAGTCAGCCAGCACTTCCGATATCTTTATCTGCTGAGGACAGACGGCTTCGCAGCTCCTGCATCCTATGCACGCCGACGGTTTTTTGTCGTCGGGCATGGTTCCCAGCAGCATAGGGGCGATGAAACCGCCGCCGGTGAAGGCGTGTTCGTTGTAGAGCCTTAAGAGTTCCGGTATATCCAGCTTCTGAGGGCAGTGGCTCGTGCAGTAACGGCACGCCGTACACGGTACCGTTTTCTCCCTCAGCATCTCGTCTCCGATTTCCTGCAGTATCTTCATTTCCCCATCGGTAAGAGGCTCTTCCCTTTGGAATATCTCTATGTTTTCCTTCATCTGGTCGAAATCCGACATGCCCGAAAGCGTCACCACTACACCGGGGATTGTCTGGATGTACCTGAATGCCCATCCGACGGCACTCTCATCGGGTCTTGCGGCTTTCAGCTTTGCCAGCTGCCCGTCCGTCAGCTTCGCAAGTCTTCCGCCTCTTATCGGCTCCATGACCCATACCGGTATGTCGTACTGCTTCAAAAGTTCCAGCTTCTCATCGGCGTTCTGGAATTTCATGTCCAGATAGTTGAGCTGTATCTGGCAGAATTCCATCCTGTCGCCGTACTTTTCAAGGAATCTCTTCGTCACTTCCGTACTGCCGTGTACGGAAAATCCCAGATGCTTTATCCTGCCGTTTTCTTTCTGTTTCCACAGATACTCCATGATCCCGTGTTCTTCGTTGAGATATTCGTCTATGTTCTTCTCGCACACGTTGTGGAAGAGGTAAAAGTCGAAGTAGTCCACCCGGCATTTTTTCAGCTGCTCCTCGAATATGCTCTCCACCTTATCCATGTTGGCAAGATCGTATCCCGGGAACTTGTCCGCCAGATAAAAAGACTCCCGCGGATATGCGCTGAGCGCTTCTCCCATGACCGTCTCGGAATTCCCGTCGTGATATCCCCACGCCGTGTCGTAGTAATTTATACCCTTTTCCATGGCGTACGCCACCATCTTCTTCGTCTGCTCCGCATCTATGTCGGCTTCCTTACCGTCTATGACAGGCAGCCTCATGGCGCCCATCCCCAGAGCCGACAGCTTCAGATCCGCGAATTCCCTGTATATCATACCGTTTACCTCCCTTTTCCTTCAGCTCGCTTCTTTATCAGTCCGGCCGCTTCATTTCGGCCTGCCGCGCTACTCATCGCCGCCTTCGTCGTCATCGCCGTAAACTTTCTTTGCCATGTTGAACACCGCCCAGGCGTTCGGCCATCCGGCGTAAAAAGCAGCGTGAGTTATAATCTCCGCCATCTCTTCCTTAGTTATACCATTGTTTTTAGCATTCATCAAATGGTATTCAAGGGAGCTGTCCACCAGCCCCTTGCCCATGAACACGCACAGCGTCACAAGCGATCTGTCCCTGAGGGAAAGCTTATCCTCTCTCGACCACACTTCCCCGAACAGAACGTCATCGTTGAGCTCCGCGAACTTCGGAGCGAACTTACCCAGGCTGTCTCTTCCCGCAGTTTGCTTTTTCATGATATCCCTCCCTTTGCTCTGCATACTGTTTTACACATATATCATATATCTCCGCGTCGCCGATAACAAATACTTATAAATTATTACCTTGTATAGCTTTTGGGAATGCTTGCAGGGTGCCAGCTGCCCGAACAGCCCGGGCGGCAGCCTCCTTCTCTCCTTCCTGATCGATCAGAATATCGTCGATCGCATAAAACGCTGTCAACAGCGATAAAATACGGACGCTTTGGATGAGTTTTGTGAAAAGAATATCGCAGCAGACTGTTTTAGGAACATTAGCGATAGGAATCTGGTAATAACTGTAAATATTCTATCGTTAATCCGATTTTTGAGAGCATCGGCGATATTCTGTGCTGATCACAGCTCCAAAACAGCCATATTTTATCGCTGACCGGTCAGATAGGCGGCGATTACGATATTTCCTGTCAAAATCGCAGACCTCTGCCAAATCCACAAGACTCTGTCAAAGCCGCAGGTCAGCCGGGATCTCATGCACACCGCCGTCGCCACACCGCAAACGCCGGCATATCACTCGCGTCCCCACGCCTTCGCAAATCCGGCGGCCACCTTCTCTGCATACTGCGCCCCGTCACATCCCCCCGGCTTTCCTTCCATGCCTGCCGGATCTATCAGCTCTTCCAGAAACGCCTTCTGGTCTTCCGTCAGCGGAAGTTCCTCGCACCACGTCCGCCTGCCCTTTCCGCGGTATCCCGAATAGAGCAGATATATCAGCACATCGGCAGTCCGTGCGTAGTCCAGATCGCGGGAAACGCCATGGGCACGGCTTCCGGTGCGCGAACCGTCACGGGCACGGCCCGCAAGGCCGAAATCGATCAGCGAGACCTTTTCTCCGTCGTAGATGACGTTCGATATGCTTATATCTCCGTGAACGAAGCCCCGGGCGTGCATGTGCCCCATTATCCCGAACATCTGGCTGCCGATATCGTATATCTCTGCAGGCGAAAATTCTTTCCTTTCACGAAACAGCCAGTCTTCCAGAGTCTTTCCCTCCATATATTCCAGCACGAAAAAGTAACCGTTCCGGTCGTTTATCACACCGAGGATCTCCGGTATGCCGGGGTGCGACAGCAAAGACAGCGAGACGGCTTCTTCCCTCCTCATCTCCGCAGTCCTGCAGCGCTTCTTTGCCGACAGATATCCGCGAAAACGCTTGAGCACAACTTTTCTTCCCTCATCATCACGGGCAAGAAAACATACACCGTAACGTCCGCCTCCTATGGGTGACATCACGGTGTATTCTCCTATCCTGCTTCCTTTCCCGATGCGCCGCGGTATCTTCCGCATCATCTGACCGGGCTGCCGCTCTGTCCGCTGCCGGAGCCGCCTATCGGACTGCCGCATTCGCCGCAGAATTTTGCGCCCGGCTGCAGAGGGCTGCCGCAGTTTGGACAGAATCCCGGCGCAGACTCCACTTTTTCGCCGCACTCAAGGCAGAACTTCGATCCCGCCGGAATGGCGGCGCCGCACTTAGGGCAGTTCATATACGCCGCTCCCGTTCCGCTGCCGCCCTGTCCGCCTCCGTAAAGGCCGCCGGAGAGACCTGACTGAGGATAGGAGTCCTGCCCCGGATATCCTCTGTATCTGCGGCCGCCGTAGCCGCCCGATCCCGAGCCGCTGAATCCCGACAGTATACCGAACAGTCCTTTCTTCTTATAATGGGATCCTCCTCTGTGTGGATCCGGATATCTTCTCCTGCTGCTGGAGTGTGAAAAAAATCCGCTCATTTCGCATTCCTCCTACGCTCTGTGGTTGTTCTGATTTTGTGAAATAAATATACACGATATCGACCCGCCGTCGCAAGCATTTGCATTATCATTTCGGTAAATTTTCAAAATTTTCATACGTTCTCCATCTCTTTTTAACATCGATTTAACATACGCCCCATAACGCCTGTCGTTACGGAGCATTTCCCGCCCTTTTACACTTGCCATTACTTTTGTAAATATTTATAATCAAACCATAGAGACACAGCATGTCAGGGCATACGAACCGGCACAAAACACCGTATGTCCGGAAAGGAAGGCACCCATGGAACTGAGAGTCCTGCGATATTTTCTCGCCGTAGCGCGGGAGCAGAACATCACGGCTGCGGCCGAAACGCTCCACGTGACCCAGCCCACGCTGTCAAAGCAGCTGATGGAGCTGGAAAGAGAACTGGGCAAAAAACTGTTCATACGCGGAAACCGCCGGATAACGCTGACGGAAGACGGCATGTTCCTGCGCAAACGCGCTCAGGAGATAACGGAGCTGGTGGACAGGACGGAAGCCGCTTTCACTGACGACAGCGGAACCATAACGGGAGAGATCTCCATCGGCTGCGGCGAAACGGGAGCCATACGATACATAGCGCGCGCCCTCGATCAGATACAGTCCGTACATCCCGGGGTGCGTTTCAAAATATTCAGCGGCAACGGTGAGGATGTCTCGGAACGTCTCGACAAAGGGCTGGTGGATTTCGCTCTCTTCGTCGGCATGACGGACCTGAAGAAGTACGACTACCTGAAGCTCCCCTACCATCACAGATGGGGGCTCATAATGAGAAAGGACGACAGTCTGGCTGACCACGACGTCATAACTGCCGATATGCTCCGGGGACTTCCGCTGCTATGCTCCCGTCAGGCGCTGCTTCAGAACGAACTGTCCGGACGGATGGGCATCGCCTTCGAAGAGCTCAACATCATCGGCACCTACAACCTGATATACAATGCCGCCGTCATGGTGGACGAGGGATTGGGCGCGGCCGTCTGCATCGACGGTCTCGCCGACACATCGGAGAGCAGCCCGCTCTGCTTCCGTCCTTTCGAGCCGGCCATCGACGTGGAGATATTCATCGCATGGAAAAAGTATCAGGTGTTCTCGGCCGCCGCGAAAAAACTGCTGGATACCATACAGCACCAGCTGGAAGGCTGACGCGTACATATCACATTCAACGAAAAAGCAACGGAAAACCACAGGAGAAACACAGGAGAAGAGAAGACAATGTCCACGAAAGATCTCGTACTCAAAGCGCTCCGCGCGTCAAAGGGCGAATTCATATCGGGCGAAGCCCTGTCGGCCGATCTCGACGTATCGAGGGCAGCCGTATGGAAGGCAATAAGCTCGCTGCGCGACGAAGGATATGACATAAAAGCCGTGACAAACAGGGGCTACAGCCTCGCATCCGGCGAAAACGACATATCGGAGGACAGGCTTCGCGCCTTCCTGCCGGAGCGATACGAAAATATAAACATCAAAACGTACGACACCGTTGATTCCACAAACCTGAAAGCCAGACAGCTGGCCGCCGAAGGCGCGGAGCACGGCACGACCGTCATCGCCGGACG
>CASEFF010000164.1 GCA_949287115.1 uncultured Bacillota bacterium
ATACCTTGCCCTGACGTATGCGGCAAGTGTTTCGGATTCTGATCTGATTGCAATACAAAAGCGGGCTGAAGCGACACATCGTGCACGTCAGCCCGCTTTTTATATCGTCTTTCTTTTATCCGATAGGCCTGATTACATCATGCCCGGCATTCCGCCGCCCATGCCTCCGCCCATTGGCATAGCGGGCTCTTCGGAAGGTGCTTCCGTTATACCGGCTTCCGTCGTCAGCAGCATTGCCGATGCGGATGCGGCGTTCTGCAGTGCGGATCTCGTAACCTTTGCAGGGTCTACGATACCTGCTCCTATCATTCCCACGTATTCTTCCGTGGCGGCATTGAAGCCCACGCCTTCGTCGCTGGCCTTTACCTGAGCGACTACTACGCTGCCTTCAAATCCGGCGTTTTCAGCTATCTGTCTTACAGGTTCTTCCAGAGCTCTTACGATGATGGCTCCGCCTGTCTTTGCATCGCCTTCAAGACCTTCCACATACTTGGCTACAGCAGGTATTGCGTTTACGAGGGCTACACCGCCGCCCGATACGATACCTTCCTCAACAGCCGCCTTAGTGGAGTTGAGAGCATCCTCTATTCTCAGCTTTCTCTCCTTCAGCTCTGTTTCCGTAGCAGCGCCGACCTTTATTACGGCTACGCCGCCTGCCAGCTTGGCAAGTCTTTCCTGAGTCTTTTCTCTGTCGAAATCGGAAGTGGTGTTGTCGATCTGAGTCTTGATCTGAGCAACTCTTGCCTCGATCTCCTTGGCATCTCCCGCTCCGCCTACGATGACGGTGTTTTCCTTATCGACTTTGACTGTAGCCGCGCTTCCCAGCATGTCCACAGTAGTCTCCTTGAGCTCGTAACCCAGCTCTTCCGAGATGACCGTACCGCCTGTCAGGATAGCGATGTCTTCCAGCATTGCCTTTCTTCTGTCTCCGAATCCCGGAGCCTTTACGGCTACGCAGTCGAACGTTCCCTTCAGCTTGTTGACGATCAGCGTTGCCAGAGCTTCGCCTTCGAGGTCGTCACAGATTATGAACAGCTTCCTGCCCTGCTGAACGATCTGCTCGAGAACAGGGAGTATGTCCTGAATGTTGGATATCTTCTTATCGGTTATGAGTATGTACGGGTTCTCCAGTACGGCTTCCATCTTCTCCGTATCCGTTACCATGTAAGGGGAGAAGTACCCTCTGTCGAACTGCATACCTTCAACCACTTCCAGAGTGGTTCCCATGGTCTTGGCTTCCTCAACGGTGATAACTCCGTCCTTGCCTACCTTTTCCATGGCTTCCGCGATCAGCTTACCGATCTCTTCATCAGCGGCCGATACGGATGCTACCTGAGCGATGCTGTCGCTGCTGTCAACCGGATGAGCAAGTCTCTTTATCTCGTCCACAGCCACGTCAACGGCTCCCTGTATACCTCTCTTCAGTACCATAGGGTTGGCTCCCGCAGCTACGTTCTTGAATCCTTCCTTGATTATGATCTGAGCCAGCAGCGTTGCCGTCGTAGTACCGTCACCGGCAACATCGTTGGTCTTGGAAGCGACTTCCTTAACGACCTGAGCGCCCATGTTCTCCACTGCATCCTCCAGCTCGATCTCTCTTGCGATGGTAACACCGTCGTTGGTGATGAGCGGTGAACCGAATTTCTTATCTATAAGTACGTTCCTGCCCTTAGGTCCCAGCGTTATCTTAACGGTATCAGCCAGTTTGTCCACGCCAGCCTGCAGTTTTCTTCTGGCGTCTTCTCCGTAGTGTAATTCCTTTGCCATTATATTACCTCCTTGTCCCTTTGCGTGGCTTATTATTCAACTGTTGCCAGAATGTCTCTCTGGTTCATTATCGAGTATTCCTCGCCGTCAAACTTGACGTCGGTGCCGGCGTACTGGGAGAATATCACCTTGTCTCCCACCTTGAGCTCCATCTTCTCATCGTCCGTTCCCGGTCCTACGGCGACCACTTCCGCCATCTGAGGTCTTTCCTTGGCAGAACCCGTCAAAAGTATGCCGCTCGCCGTCTTTTCCTCGGCTTCGATCTTCTTGATAACAACTCTCGCGCCTAAAGGTTTGATTCCAATACTCATTATGCCATCTCCTTTACTTTTCGTTTAATTTCGAACAGTGCCGCTGCCCCATCGCCTGAAGCATCGGCGTCTGCTGTCTTCGCGATCTTCTTGTTAGCACTCATTATTTATGAGTGCTAACTATAATTTACAGCCATTTCCCCGTTTTGTCAACCACCTTTTTCAAATTTCTTTGCAGTGGGTTATGTAATAGAAAAGATACTGCTGGGCAATACCCCCGTAACGCCCGAAATGCTCTTCGGCAAACCGCTCCATTCCTTTCAGATCCTTCTCATCGAAGCCGTAAAGCCCGTTCATCACCTTTCTGACCCATACGTCTATGGGGAACCTGTCCAGCTTTCCCATGGAAAAGAGCGCTATACAGTTTGCCACCTTGGGTCCCACGCCGCAGTACCGCGTCAGCGCATCGAAGGTCTCCTTCGAGGACACTTCCTCCGAGCCGAGGCGCTCGAGGCTTTCGACGCCTTCCTCCGCCACCTGCCGCGCCGTCTCTATCAGATACTTCGCCCTGTATCCCAGCCTGCACGGAGCCAGATCCTCCACATCGGCCGCAGCCAGCCTTTCCGCATCCGGCAGGCTGTAAAACTCACGGCCGCAAAACTCGCCCGTCTTCTCCCCGAGGGTCTCCGCCAGCGAGTTGATGCACTTCTTTATCCTGGGGATGTTGTTGTTCTGGGATATTATAAACGAGATAAGAGTCTCCCATTTCTCCTGATTCAATATCCTTATACCCTGTCCGTATTCTATGGCGCGCGCCATGACTTCGTCGCCTGCCGCCAGCTCCTTCTTGATGCTGCCGTAGTCCCTGTCAAGATCGAGATATCTCCTCCATACGTTCTCGAATTCCTCCTCATCGGACCCGTATATCGTCAATATACGTTCTTTCCCGTCGTAATCCATGAGAGCCTGCCTGCCATACGCCGTCCCCATATACCTGCCTTCTTCATCGCGCTCCCAGCGAAAACACTGTCCGCAGTCGAATATGTGATCGAGATCCATATCCGCCACGCCTTCCACGACCGTCGCTCCGTCCCTTTCCCTTACTATCATATCAATCCCTTCACTTCCATATCCAGCCTGTTGACATTGAATGACGTCATTTCCTCTATCATGCCGGCGGCCTTTTTCTGAAAGCCCTTCGCCGCCTCCGGTATATCGGCGCCGTATCTGAACGTCGCCGCCACATATATGTCTATGCCTTCCTGCATCCTTACGATACCTATCCTGTTTATCTCCGCCACGTGACGATCCTCACGCTTCACCCCTTCTATTATATCCATCATCGCCTTTTCGGCTATCTCATAGCTTCCCAGATAACTGTATGTCGGCCTTACCACCGATTTCTCGGATATGTCCCTCCACGGACCTATCTCCTTCAGCAGCATCCTGACGGGCATCATGAAATATCCGGAAAACTGACGCTTGAGCTGGAATGCCGGCACCGGTATCACGTGCTGGCCCATCTCGTGCCGCTGTTTTCGCGCCGTCTCCCGCTGAGTTTCCGTCGTTATATCCTCTATGTATATCCGCTCGCCGATCCGCCCTATATCAAGGCGCGCAGCTATCATCTCCACCATCCTGTCGGAAGTCCCGATGACGAGCATGGAGGAAGGTCTTATCTTCCTTATGGCAGCCACGACGTCGTCCCTGTGACCGTCGTCCGTAAAGAGGGCCGTCTTGACCGCACCGATGGTGGTCTCCTGTCGCTTTGCCGATATGCCCGCTATTACCCTGTTGCGGCATATGAAAAGTCCGTCGTCGATTATGCTTTCTATATTCAGCTCTCTGCACAGATTTACAGCCTGAAAGCTCTTTCCGGTGCCGCTCTTGCCTATAAGTCCGTAAACTTTCATCTTGAATTCCTCACAAAGGTTTGTTATAATCAGCTTGTCATTTGATGAGATAATCTTAAAGGAGGTATATAAAATGGCTTATGTGATCAAAGACTCTTGCATCAACTGTGGTGCTTGCATCGATGAATGTCCTACAGAAGCTATTTCAGCCGGAGACGCTATGCATGTCATTGATGCCGATAAGTGCATCGACTGCGGCGCTTGCGCAGGCGCATGTCCTGTAGACGCTCCAGTTGAAGAAGACTAAGAGAGAACATATATCATCTGAAATTAATAACCGTTTCGTAACGAAACGGTTATTTAATTTGTATTCACTTTTTGATGTTTACCTACTTCTTTTCTTCCTGATTTCTGTTCCTGTTCATGTGATATGCCAGCGAATGCAGGCTGTCGCTTATGTGCATGTTCTCAACAGCGACGTGAGTAGGCGTCTCTATATCCACCGGAGCGAAGTTCCACAGACCTCTCACACCGGCGAAGCACAGCTTATCAGCCACTTCCTGAGCCGATTCCTTTGTCGTACATATTATACCGATATCGATATCGTTGTTTTCGACGAATTCGACGATCCTGTCGTAGTCCATCACTTCGATATCGTTTATCTTCATGCCTATCAGCTTCGGGTTTATCTCGAATATGCCACAGACTATGAATCCCGTCTTGTAGTAATATGTATGATTGGCGATCGCCTGACCCAGATTGCCGGCTCCCACGATCACCATCTTGTACTGCTTGTCCAGTCCCAGAATGGCGCTTATCTCGTTGTAAAGGCCATCCACGCTGTAACCGTATCCCTGCTGACCGAATCCGCCGAAATTGTTGAGATCCTGTCTGATCTGGGAAGCGGTGTACCCCGTAAGATCACTGAACTCACTGGATGATATCTTGTCTATGCCTTTCTTGCGCAGTTCCCTCAGATATCTCCTGTATCTGGGCAACCTCTTTATCACCGCATTGGAAATCTTGGTCTGTCTCTTCATGATAAGCTCTTCACACGATCTACAGTCTTGACTCAACGTAGCTTACGATATCGCTTACCGTCTGGAACTTCTCAGCGTCTTCGTCCGGAACTTCGATGTCGAATTCATCTTCGATGGCCATTATGATCTCAACAGCATCGAGAGAGTCGGCTTCCAGATCCTTCATGAGATGAGTCTCCATCGTAACCTTATCTTCTTCAACTCCGAGCTGTTCTGCGATTATTCCCTTGATCTTGTCTAATGTCATGATATATACCTCCATCACAAAATATACTGTTTCTATATGCTTTAGGGATATTATCCCTGCGGCTTCCAACATTATAGAGTATGAATACTCTTATTGCAATAGTTTTGGCAAAAAAACCGGCGTCACCGCTCCCCTGCCATAGAGCCCGTCACTGTTCCTGCAGCTCCAGCCACTCTTCATATTTCCCGTCCAGATCGTCCTTTCTATCCGTCAGAGTCCTGCCTATCTCCGCAAGCCTGACGTGATCCGTCGCCACTTCGCTGCTGCCCAGCTGACGCTCCAGATCGCGGATCTCATCTTCAAGATCCTGTATCTCTTTCTCAAGCGCTTCCTTCTGTCTTTTCAGACGTCTCTCGCTCGCTTCCCTTTCCTTCTGTATGCGCCTGCGTTCCGCCGGGGAAAGACCTTCGCCGCCATCTCCTGCCGCGCCTGCATCTTCCGCCGCAGCCGATGACGCATCCGAAGTCCTCATGTCGTCACGCTGTGCCACGCTTTCCAGATACTGTTTTCCCGATCGTATCTGCTCCTGTTTCTTTTCAACGTAATAATCGTAGGTTCCCAGATAGTTTTCCATGCCGTCCTGCGTCAGCTCCATGATCCTGGTGGGTATCCTGTTGAGGAAATACCTGTCATGGGATACGATGACGCACGTCCCCGGAAAATCCAGAAGAGCCTCCTCAAATACTTCCTTGGACTCTATGTCGAGATGGTTCGTCGGCTCGTCCAGCATCAGCACGTTGGCTCCCGACATCATCAGCTTCAGCAGCGCCAGCCTCGCCTTTTCACCGCCGCTGAGGGAACCGACCTTCAGGAACACATCCTCGCCTCTGAACATGAAACGCCCCAGTATGTTCCTTATCTCGCCGTCGGTGTAGAGCCCGTAGGAATCCCTGACCTCTTCGATCACCGTATTGGCTCCGTTAAGGAGCTGCTGTCCCTGATCGTAATACCCGAACTTAACGTTATATCCTATCTTTATCCTGCCTGCATCGCATGATATGTCGCCCATCAGCATACGCAGCAGCGTCGTCTTGCCTATGCCGTTGGCCCCCACGAGACATATCCTCTCGCCGCGCTTTATATCCAGGGACACATCGTGAAACAGCTCCGTCCTGCCGCTCCCGTATCCGAACCCTTTCGAAAGACCTTCCGCCAGCAGCACGTCCCTTCCGCTCTGAAAGTCCGCATGGAACGATATCTTCATCCTGTCCCGCTCTCCCGCCGGTCTTTCCACGACGTCCATCGCAGCAAGACGCTTTTCACGGGACGCAGCCCGCTTTGCCAGCTTTTCGGTGCCGCGTTCCTTGAACCGCCTTATCATGTCTTCCTGACGCTCTATCTCCCTGCGCTGTTTTTCATAGCGCCTCATCTCGCTCTCGCGTCTTTTCTTTCTCTCCGCGGCGTAAAAGCTGTAATTGCCCTCGTATATCTCCAGCCTGTGGTTTTCCACCTCGAATATCCTCGTCACCGTTTCGTCGAGAAAGTACCTGTCGTGGGATACCAGCACTATGGTGCCTTTGTAGCTTTTCAGGTACTGTTCAAGCCATTTCAGCGTCCCTATATCGAGATGGTTCGTCGGCTCGTCCAGCATCAGTATGTCGGGCTTTTTCATCAGCAGACACGCGAGAGCCAGCCTCGTCCGCTCGCCTCCGCTGAGGGTGGAGATCTTCTTGTCGTAGCTTTCCTCGCCGAACGCCATGCTGGAAAGGATCCCCGCCATCTCGCTCTTGTACGTATATCCGCCGCGCGCCCTGAATTTCTCATGGAGCGAATCGTAACGCTCCAGAAGCCTGCGGTTTTCCGCGTCGTTTCCGGCGGATGCCTCTATGGCGGCAAGGAGTTCTTCCATCTCCTTTTCCATATCGTGAAATCCTCCGTAGATGTTCTCGACTTCCTCCATCACGGTGTTCTCCGAATCAAAACCTCCGTCCTGCTTCAGATACCCGACCGTAGTGTCGGACGACACGAAAAACTCTCCGCCGTCGCATTGCAGCTCACCTGTCAGAATCCGCAGCAGCGTCGTCTTTCCGGCGCCGTTCACGCCTATTATCCCGACCCTGTCTCCCTTGTTTATATGAAACGACACCCTGTCCAGTATGACGTCGGTGCCGTATGTCTTCGTCAGCTCCTTTGCCGATAATACTATCATGTTCCACCTTCTGTATGCTCATATCTCAAAGTTCAAGATAAGGTATGGCGTCCAGCGTGAGGTCGTCCCTTTCGCCCGCCATATATCTGTAGTATGCGGCACATCCTATCATCGCCGCATTGTCGGTGCAAAGCACCGGAGAAGGATAATACAGGGCTATCCCCCTCTCATCGCACGCCTCTTTCATCATCCGGCGCAATCTTGAGTTGGCGGCCACGCCTCCTGCCATCACTATCCTGTCCTTACCCATGTCGACGGCTGCCTTTACCGTCTTTGCCACTATGACGTCAAGGACGGCAGCCTGAAATCCGGCCGCCACGTCAGCCACGTTTATCTCGCGTCCCGCCTGCTTTTCCGAATTGGCGTAGTTCAGCACTCCCGTCTTTATGCCGCTGAAACTGAAATCAAAGCTGTCCTTTTCAAGAAACACCCGCTTGAACTCAACGGCTGTCGGGTCGCCTTCCTTCGCTATCCTGTCTATGAGCGGCCCGCCGGGATAACCCAGTCCCAGCACTCTCGCCACCTTGTCATAGGCTTCTCCGGCCGCGTCATCCCTCGTCTGCCCGAGGACACGACACTCGTTATATCCCGTCACCTCAACGATGTTCGTATGACCTCCCGATATGACGAGAGCCATGAATGGAGGCTCCAGCTCCCTGTGCTCTATGTAGTTGGCGCATATGTGCCCGTGTATGTGATGCACGCCTATCAGCGGTTTTTTCGTCGCAAGAGCGTACGCCTTTGCCGTAGCCAGCCCTATCAGCAGCGCCCCCACAAGACCCGGCCCGTACGTGACGCCTATCATATCCACCTCGTCCATCGAAACGCCGGCTTCATCCATCGCTCTGTCCACGACCGTATTTATATTTGTCAGATGATGTCTCGACGCTATCTCCGGTACGACGCCGCCGTACTGCTTATGTATATCTATCTGCGATGATATTATGTTCGAAAGCACGTCACGCCCCTCG
>CASEFF010000165.1 GCA_949287115.1 uncultured Bacillota bacterium
CGCGGCTGTCTCGTCACAGCTCGACTCTATGGCGAGCGTCAGTATCTTTCCGTTCTTCATATAACGATCCCTTCCTTTATTCCGAATGCCTCCACATGATGAGGGCGTCTTCACCGTTGTTGAGATAGTACCCCCTGCGCACTCCCTCGACGCTGAACCCCGCCTTCTCGTAGAGTTTTATCGCCGGCGTATTGGAACGTCTCACCTCCAGCGTATGATGAGCTATCCCTTCCTCCGACGTGAATTCCAGCATGACATCCACTATTCCTTCCCCTATCTTCCTGTTTCTGAAGCCGGGTCTGACCGCCACGTTCGTTATGTGGCCCTCATCTCCGATCCACCACAGACCGGCATATCCGACGACCTGACCGTCCAGCTCCGCAACTATGTAAAAAGCTCTCGGATTTTCGACAAGCTCGTACATGAGTGCGTCCCTGCTCCAAGGATCGGGAAAACAGAGGTGTTCTATCTCGTATATGTCATCGACGTCCTTTTCGGTCGCCTGCCTCACAACGACATCTGCCATAGTCCGTCAGCCTTTCCGCTGCTGTCGCAGCTTTCTCTCCGCCTCGGCCATCCTCATGTAGTCGGGCTCCAGAGCGTTGTAGCCGACACCGCCTTCGCGGACGAACATCTCCATCCCCAGCTTTGCCACCGTGACGGCATCCTGGTATCTCACAGTTTCAGGCGCGATCACGACTCCCGATTTCCTCAGTTCGGCTATCATATCGCCGTACCTGTCTACCGCATCGCCTAAAAGCAATATACTGTCATATTCATCCGTCTCTGCCATGAACTCATCCAGCATGTACGGTCCCGCGGCGATCACCTCTTCCGGCCTGCTTCCCGTAACGAAATATCCGCCGCCGTATATCTGATTTCTTCTCGCATCGAGCATCGGGCATACGAGTACGTCCTTCTCCGCTTTCCCCGTGCCGTCGATCCCGCCCCAATTATCCGCGGCGCTCATGGCAAGAGCCTCAAGGCTCGACACCGGCACACACGGTATGCCCGTCACCTGTGACAGGGCGCGTGCCGTCGAAACGCCTATCCTTATTCCCGTAAAGGATCCCGGTCCGCGCGACACGGCGATCGCGTCAACATCCTCAAGGGAGACTCCTCCCTCTTTAAGCACGCCCGCTATCTGCGGCGTCAGGTTCTGCAGGTGCGAAAACCTGTCGGTCCCCTTCACATATCCCCTTACTGCACCGTCTTCCAGCAGTGCCGCCGAAGCAAATGCTCCCGTCGTCTCTATACCTAAAATGTACACCTGTATATCCGCTCTCCTTCTCTTTCACCGTATCCTATATCTATCCTGACGGCGTCTTCCGGTATGAGCTCATCTATCATGTCTGCCCACTCCACGACGCACACTCCTTCGCCGTAAAAGTATTCCTCGTATCCCAGCTCATACATCTCGTCGGGGTCCGTTATCCTGTAAACGTCGAAATGATACAGGGGAAGTCTCCCGCTGTCGTACTGTTTTATTATATTGAAAGTGGGACTGGTGATGATCTCCTTCACGCCCAGTCCTTCGGCTATCGCCTTCGTAAGGGTGGTCTTGCCCGCGCCCAGATCCCCGGTGAGGGCTATGACGCTGCCGGCTTTCGCTGCCGCCCCCAGTTCACGGCCGAACTTCCTTACGGCCTCTTCATTTTCCATCACGATGATTTTATCTTCCATAACTAATGTAGTATATCACACAAACAGCCGGATATAAAGGCTGACACATTCTTTACGAAGATTTTACACTGCCGCGGTAGCCGCAGCGCCGCAGTGCGTATTATAATTTTCAAATCACAAAATATACGGAAGGTAAATATGGGAGAAAAGATAAGTTACAAGGATATAAGGAAAAACAGAGAGATAAACATGCTGATAGACAAGGGCAACAGCGTCCTCAGGACGATGGGTTTCACCGACCATTCGACGAAACACGCCGCCAAGGTCGCCGCCCGCGCCGGATGGATACTCAAATCACTGGACTACAGCAAACACGACATAGAGCTGGGAAGGATAGCAGGTTATATGCACGATATCGGCAACAGCGTCAACCGCAGCGACCACGCCCACAGCGGCGCCATACTCGCCTACAGGATACTGAAAGATCTGGGTATGCCGCTGGAAGA
>CASEFF010000166.1 GCA_949287115.1 uncultured Bacillota bacterium
AACTCGCGCTTCGTATCGAAGGATTTTCTTTCAAGCTCCATGTCCGCCATGTCGGAAGGCGCGCTTTCCGGCGTGAGCCCCCTGTTTTCCATGGCTACCCTCACTATCTCCGCCGTGAGCCATGGATTCAGCGCCAGCAGCGGTCCAAGGGCATTGGTGAATATGGAATTGCCCTTCATGAAGCCTTCTTCCCTGTCCCTGCCCGTGTTGCCGTATCCGTATATCAGCCTGCCGAACGACTCTTCGCCGTCGTTTTCAAGATCGATCATCTGTATCTGGTTGCCGATGATCTCCATGTCCTTTCCGCCGTAACGGCACGAACAGTATATGTCGTCTCCGTAAACGCTCGTCCGTTCCCGAACCGATGCCTTCAGCACTCCCATGCCTTCGAAAGCGCTGCCGTCCGTCCTGTTTACCTTGCCGCACCACATGGCCGTCGAAGTCCCCGTGACGATGAGAGGTCTTCCGGCATCTATGAATGCGTCAAATTTCTCTTTATACGGTCTGAGCCATTCCAGTATCACCGGAAACGACACCAGCTCACCCGGAGGGCAGAACAGTATATCGTAATCCATCGGGTAGAAGTTCGCGGTATCGAAGTCTATCTTATACGTCACAGGCTCACATCCCATACCTTTGATATATCGTTCCAGAGCCAGCACGTTGCCTCTGTCTCCGTGCAGATAAAGGGTATCCGGGAAAAGCCATCCGATCCTGATTTCGCTCATTTACTTTCCCTCCTTTTCGCAGTACTGCTTCATGTGGTTGAAGGTCTTCAGCCATGTTATAAGGTATATGTTGTCGGTCTTTGCGTTCTCTATCTCACGGAATATCGTCTCCACGTCCTCCGTATCGGCGACGGTGATCTTCTCCCTGTCGATGCCTTCATATATGAGGCGCGTGACCGTGTCGTAACATACTTTTTCCGAGAAGCAGAAGTATTTCTCCACTCCCGACTTTTCCATCGCGGAAAGGTCGCAGTCGTACGCATAAAAAGTGTTGGTGTAATTCGGTATCAGGTCTATCACCGGACAAAGCCCCAGCGCCACCATCTTCTGTTTCGGATCCGATGCTATGACGTTGATACAGGACTGAAGAGTCTCCGGGTTTTCCTGCTTTATACGCATGTATTTGATGGTCTTGCCCCTGTACTCCAGCACCTCGTATCTGCCGCCGATATTTTTGAAACTGCCGAAGGCCTTAGCGGCATCCTCAGCCGATATACCGGCAAGCTCTCCCGCCACCGCCAGCGCTCCCGCGTAGTTGTAGCACATATACGGCATGTCATACGGCATGTTGAACTCAACGCCTTCGAGTTTGAACGTGCGCTTTTCGAAGTCTATGTCTCCCACGGTGTAGTCGGCTCTCTCCTCGCTGCCATGTCCGCAGTGATCGCAGTGGAATCTTCCCACGTTGTCATTGTTGTAATAGTCGAACACGATCCTGCGCCTGCACTTTGGACATGCCATCGTAGGATATGTGCCGTCCTTGGTGAAAGACTCGTTATGGCGCTCCACGCCGTAAGTAACGATATTTTCCGACCTGCCGTCGAAGGACTTCGATCTCGGCTCCTCGTTGTTGAGGAAAAGTCTCACATCTCCGCCTATGGCATCAAACAGCTTCCTGTAGACGAAATCCGGATCTCCGTTTCTCTGCACCTGATCCTTCTGAAGATTTGTTATCAGGATGTTCTTCGCCGGAAGCTGCTTCAGTATCAGCGGAAGAAAACGCTCGTCCGTCTCGAATACTATGTAATCCGCCTTTATCCTGCCCGTGAGGGTGGCGGCTTTGGAAAGCGCTGTAGCGATGCCGTATATCAGGTTGGCTCCTTCCAGATTTGCTATGACGTTCCTGCCGTTGCTTTTCAGGATATGATGTACCAGGTTCGTCGTCGTGGACTTTCCGTTCGTTCCCGTAATGAACAGCACCTTAGAATAGTCGATGCCTTTGAAGTGAGCCACCATCTGCGGGTCTATCCTCATGGCCTTTTCACCGGAAAAGTTAGACCCACGGCTTTTGTCGACGATATTTATGACGATATTGATGATCTTCGCGAACCACAGCGCGATATAAAACCTCATGCCTGTTCTCCTTATTTCTCTGCTGTTTTGTCCTTTACAGCGCCGGTAATAATTCCGGCAACGCATTAGAATATAACACATTTGAACGCCGGTTACAACCCGCCAGGCATCCGTTAATCAAATATTAATAACTTCGTTATCTGCTTCGCGATATGAACTGGACGTTAAGTCCGTTGGGATCCTTCACGAAGAAAAACGCCGTTCCCGGAGCCGGCTTCATCATTGGCGTGGTCTCCATGCCGCGCTTCCAGAGCTCGTCGTGGTATTCTTCCGCATCGTCCACCTCAAACCCTATGGAAACGCCTTCACCGCTATACGGCTCATCCTGATCTCCGATCAGCTCCACGCACGTCCCGCCGCTCTCGTCGGACATGAACACGATGTTCATGGGTCCCCTGCCTCTCATATCCTCCTTTATCACAAGTCCTGCGATATCTCTGTAAAACTCCACCGATTCTTCCAGCTTTGCACTGCTTATCGTTATATGCGCCATCTTCATTTTCGTTACCGCCTTTCCTTTATTCCTTCACTGTTTCCTGCTCTGCAATGTTTTGCAGAAATGAAGCCCGCAAAACACGAACTCCGCAATTCAAATGCTCCGTAAATCAAAAATGACACCCGTCAGGATGTCATCTTTGCTGGCTAGGGTAGCAGGATTCGAACCTGCGCATGATGGAATCAGAATCCATTGCCTTACCGCTTGGCGATACCCCAACGTCATATATCTGTTACTTGCTTTTAGTCGGAAATAAATGGGGTGGATAGTGGGATTCGAACCCACGCATAACGGAGCCACAACCCGCTGTCTTAACCACTTGACTATACCCACCATACCGC
>CASEFF010000167.1 GCA_949287115.1 uncultured Bacillota bacterium
ACCGCGCCAACAACGAGCCTGCTATCGCTATTTTTCTTTCTGTAACAATTAACGATATTTTTCGGCGTTTTTCAAAGGGTATTGTGAAGAGAATATCGCAGATGGCCGCTGCGTGAACGTTAACGATAGTAAAATGTCAATAAATGTAAATATTCTATCGCTGCTGCATCCAGAAAAGAAAAGTACGATAATCGGCGTAGATTTCAGAGGGAAAAAGGCCCGATTCTATCGTTAACGGGGTCTCTCGGCGGCCTCTGCGATAATCCGCCCGCCACGGCAGTCGCCATACGATCCGTTGCGGCTCACAGCCGTAGATCGCGCAAATCGCGCGGATCGCCACATCCTGCCGCGCCAACACGCTTTGCCATGTTGATGTTTGACACTTTTAATATTATAATTATATTAATGTAAGTATATGAGAAACGAGGGACACGATGGGAAGATCAACGTTTTCGCAGAGGCTCAATTCTGTAATTAGGGACAACAACATCAGGCAGGTGGATCTGTGCAAAAAGACAGGGATAGGCAAAAGCGCCATGAGCCAGTATCTCAGCGGGGCTTTCGCTCCCAAGCAGCAGAATCTCCACGCGCTGGCCACCGCGCTGGACGTATCGGAGGCATGGCTCATGGGCTACGACGTGCCGCGTGAAAGACCGTCCGCCGGGAGAGTTTCCGGCAGCGACGCCGAAACCTTTTACTTCACAGCTCCCGACGACAGCATGGAAAACGCCCACATCCCGAAAGGCTCCCGCGTTCTCATACAGGAAAGCAATGCCCCCGGACAGGGGCAGATCGTGTGCTTTTCCGCAAACGGCGCTCCGCTGCGCCTGCGAAGATTCCATAGAAAAAACGGCCTCATACTGCTGAGCGCCGCTTCTTCAAATCCGGACAGTCTCGATCCGCTGATATTCAGCGGTGAAGACCTCGCAGACGGCTCCCTTGACATCAGAGGCGTCGCCGTCGAGATCGTCATAAAGCTGTAGTGATCGGGCGCAGACCTGTTTCACACCTTTATCTTTTCATACCTTCTGAACACCAGGCACGAATTCTGACCGCCGAAACCAAAGGCCGTGTTGAGCGCAACATCGACTTTCTGTCTGCGGCAGACGCCTCTCACAAAATCGAAGTCGCCTTCCGGCTCTTCAAGGTTCAGTGTCGGCGGGATCACACCGTCGCGTATTGCCTGTATGCAGGCGATGGACTCCGTCAGTCCGCCGCCGCCCATCAGATGGCCCGTCGCGCCTTTCGTCGAGCTGATGGCAGGCCCCCATCCCGCGCCGTTCGTCTGCTTTTGCAAAGCGCCCGGCTCGTGCTTTTCCTTTGCTCCGAAGACCCTTGCGATTGCCGCCAGTTCTGCGCTGTCCCCCGCCTTCGTTCCGGTACCGTGGGCGTTTATATGATCCACCTCGTCAGGAGAAATTCCCGCCCGCGAAAGGGCCGCTTCCATGCATTCCGCCGCCTTTCGTCCTTCAGGATCCGGGTCGGTCACGTGATAGGCATCGTTGTTGTTTGCCCATCCCGCCAGCTCGGCGTATATCTCCACGCCCCGCGCCAGCGCGTGACTTTCCTTTTCCACGATGAGAGCGCCGCCCCCTTCTCCTATGACGAACCCGTTCCTTTCCACATCAAAAGGCCGGCAGGCGTGCTGCGGGTCGTCATTGGCCCTCGACAGGGTGTGGGCGTTGGCGAGGGAGTATATCACCAGCGGGCAGAGTATGCTCTCCGAGCCCACCGCCACGACGGCGTCCGCCTCACCGGACAGTATCATCATCGCAGCCATGGAAACGGCATCGCAGCCCGACGCGCAGGCCGTGGATATGGTGGAGCTGGGACCGCTGATGCCGTAGGATATGGCGATCTGCGCCGCAGCTATGTTACCGAGGATCCTCGGAACGAATCGCGGACCCACGTTCTTGTGGACCGCGTTCGTCAGTATCTCCTGAGTCGCCGCCGTCGTTGCGACTCCCGCCATGGCCGTTCCCATCACTATCCCCGTGCGCTCCGGCGCTGCCGGAAGCTCGTCGCCGATGGCCTCCTTTGCCGCCGCGTACGCGTACTGGGTGAAGGCATCCGTTTCGTGGATCATCTTCTTCGGCATGTATCTTTCCACCTCAAAACCGCGAACCTCCGCCGCGATCTTCACCGCCAGGTTTTCCGCGTCGAACCTGGTTATATTGTCCACGCCGCACCGTCCGTCTGTCAGGTTGCGCCAGTATTCGTCGACGCCGCACCCCACAGGCGTCACGGCTCCCATTCCCGTTATCACAAGTTTTTCTCTGTCTGTTGTCGCTGTCATCTATCCCTCCGCAGGCTCCGCCCGCTCCGCACGCACCATGAACTCCTTCTTTTCACAGGATTCCTGTTCAATGGCTCAGTGCGTTTCATGCCCATGGGCTTTGCGGTTTTCATGAGCTTTACATATCTGTTCCCATATTATATAATAGCAAAAACGGATAATTCCCCTGAAAAGGCACGCTTTTCGGATAAGTAACGTCCGTTTCTTTGATGATACCACCGGTAAAAATCAGTGTCAACAAATGGAGTAGCGCCATGCATCTGAATCAGATAAAGAGTTTTCTAGCCGTCAGCAAAACGCTGAATTTCACCAATGCGGCGCGCCAGAACGGCGTACCGCAGTCGACCATAAGCAGGCATATAAACGACCTTGAGCAGCAGCTGGGCGTGCGGCTTTTTTACAGGACGAAACGCGACGTGCAGCTCACCGAGGAGGGACGCACGTTCATCCCCTATGCTCAGGAGATCCTCGACGCGGCGCGCAAGGGAGCCTATGCCGTGAAACAGCTCCACGAAGGAGCCCGCGGCCGTCTTGCCATCGCCACCATACCCACGTCATCCGGCATCCTGCGGGAATGTCTCCGGGATTTCGGCCGCGCCTATCCCGATGTGGTCGTGGACATAGACTACGTTTCCGGCGGAGATGTGCTGATAGACGAAAACGACGACCCTTACGATTTTCACTTCCTCTACATGGATATGCTGCCCGACAGCGAGGAATTCGAAGCGATGGACATCGCCACCGAAAACCTCTGTTTCGTGCTGCCCGCCGGGTTTTCATCGAAAGTCGGCAGCGACATCGCCGCCCTGTCGAAGCAGCGCTTCATACTCCTGTCCGAAGAGGAAAACCCGATACTTTACATGGAGATCATGAACTTCTGCCGCAGCCACAGGTTCTCGCCTTCCGTCGCAAACCAGTTCGGCGACATGAGATCCGTGCTGCTTTCCGTCAGCGCGGGGCTCGGCATTTCCATACTGCCCGTCGTCTCCGACATGCTGTCGGACGAGCTGATCCCGGACGGCATCGAGATCGTCCCCATCGACGACAGCTACTCAATTTCCTGCGTCATGGCGTGGAAAAAGTCGCTGCTCAATCCGGCCGCCGCGCTGTTTCTCGATATCGTGAGGAAACGTGTGGCGGACCGGCAGGATGGGTGACGGAGCGAGCAAAGCCACCCCGATTCCCGCAACACATTTTTCCGGGTTTTTTGAACGATTTTTGCACATTTTTCCGCAAGT
>CASEFF010000168.1 GCA_949287115.1 uncultured Bacillota bacterium
ATGTGGAATTTACTTTTTCACTCAACCTATTCTGTTCCGGCAACCTATTCTGCCCTGATTATGCCTCTGCTCCGCTTCATACCGCTTTGTGCATCGCCCGAGATCATAGATGCGGCTCATATTATCTCCGAATGACACATAAGCAAAGAGGGAAAGATATCATCATCTTTCCCTCGTCTTTGTCTTCGCTTCATCTACTCTGTTCTTCACATCTTCCCTTGCTCTGGCAAGCCGTTCCTTTCCCGTCCTTACCGACTGTTCAAGGTACTCCTGCAGATGCTCCTTAAGCGGGATCTCCGATCTGAATGCCAGCAGGAACCTTATCTTTTCGCGGCGCGCCTCGTTGCGCTTTCTTATGGTTCCCTTCAGTTCTTCATATCGTACCACCAGATCGTTGTCAACGGCGAACTTCCTGATCTTCATTGACAGCTGCAGCGATACAGCCAGATCCACAGCAAACACACCGAAGAACATGCCGACGAAGAACGAATATGCAAGATGGCCCGAAAGCCATGCCACCCAGTCCTCGACGTACTTGTCGAGGGTGAAGTAATATACTGTTCCCAAAAGACCCCATATGACGCTGAACTTGGGACATATGATCCCCTGCAGGTTCAGCTTTTCGTTGCTGTAATCCCACAGTTTCATGTTCATGCCCTTTATGAATATCAGTCCGGCTATATACTCCGTAAAAGTCATCACTATGGCCATTATCACGAAGATGACGGGCAGATCGATGACCGGATTGCCCTGTATCAGCATCCTGATGACATGGGACACCTCATACATGCCCCAAAGTCCGAATCCGTACAACGGCAGATAAGGGCCTGTAAGGAATCCCGGATTTATCCATACACGTTCCGGATTGTTCTTCGATATGAACCTGCGAAACAGCAGCTCAATGCACCATCCAAGACAGCTTCCCACGAAAAACAGAAATGCAAACAAAAGGAAAAAATTCATGACGCCCTCCAAACCATGTGCGCAAGCCGTACATATTCTATACTTTTTTAATAAACTTTTTGGATTTCGTTGCATAAGCAACATACATCCTTTTCTTATTATATTAAAATTTCATTACAAAAGCAAAGAAAACACCGTAAGGAGGGTTTCAACATGAAAAGAAAGATAATAAAGATAGATGAATCGAAATGCAACGGATGCGGACTTTGTGCTCAGGCGTGTCACGAAGGCGCCATAGGGATGGTCGACGGAAAGGCAAAGCTGCTGAGAGACGACTACTGCGACGGGCTCGGTGACTGTCTGCCGGTATGTCCTACCAACGCGATATCGTTCGAAGAAAGAGAAGCTGCCCCATACGATGAAGCCGCGGTAAACGCCAACAAAAACAGGGGCGGTCATTCACATGGCCACGGAGGCGGATGTCTGTCTCAGGCTTTCAACGGAACCATGGAAAAACGCGCGTCAAACAGCGATGCAGGCGAGATCGCCAGCGTCCTCACCCACTGGCCCGTGCAGATAAAGCTGGCTCCCGTAAACGCTCCGTATTTCAACGGTGCGGACATATTGATCGCTGCGGACTGCACGGCATACGCATTCGGAGATTTTCACAGGAAGTTCATGGACGGAAAGATCACCCTCGTGGGATGTCCGAAGCTGGATATGGTCGATTATTCCGAAAAGCTCACGGATATATTCGCTTCCAACGATATAAAGAGCGTCACCGTTGCGAGAATGGAAGTGCCGTGCTGCGGAGGCATTGAATTCGCCGTGAAGCAGGCCGTCGCCAACACCGGAAAGAATATACCCGTCGAAATAGTGACGATAGGCGTCGACGGCTCAATCAGATAGTCCGCATCGGATAGTTCTGTCGGGTAATTGAATATATATATTGTTTTTTATGAAAATAACCGATATAATTGGGTATCATAATTATATCGGTTATTTCTTTTGTTTTATGTGAGGGTCACACCATGTTTTCATCGTTTTCTTTTGAAGATTTCGCAGGTTCATTTCTGATAGGCATGTTCGCCGTTGCCATAGTCAAAAGAAAATACGGCAGCAGGAAAAAATCCCTGATCGTCGGCGGCGCCGTATTCATCATCGCGCTGATAGTGCGCTACATCATGCTGATGTAACGGAGATCCCGTGCCATGCAAACACCCGGATCATGCAGGAGCCGGCATCACGATCACACGATCTTTTCACGGCCTATACGTTTATCACCGTTCCGGCCGACTCCGATGTGTATCCTCCCATCTCTTCCAGCTTTGCCTTGAATTCTTCGCTCTGCAATATATCGATGAATGCCTTTATATGCGGCGTTTCAAGGAATCTGACAGGCACCGCGAAGTCATACTCTTCGTATGCCACCTCGATAAAGTCGAGATCCATCGCATTGGCTGCCGACAGCACTCCCATGCCCGCATCTGCACTTTCGCTGGCTACAGCCGCCGCCACGGCCATATGTGTGGTCATTTCTCTCTCATATCCGTTTATGTCTTCAGTGGATATTCCCTTTTCCTTCAGCAGATGATCCAGCAGCACTCTCGTTCCCGCGCCCCTCTGCCTGTTGACATATCTGACGCCGTTTTCCGTGAGATCCTCTATCCCCTTTATGCCGAGAGGGTTCCCCTTCTTCACCATTATGCCCTGTATCCTGTTGACCCCTTTTATTATCGCCATAGGCTCGTCAAACAGCCTCCTGACATAGGACACGTTATACTGCCCCGTTTCCTCATCCAGAAGATGTATGGGAGCCATATGCGCCTCGCCGCGTCTCAGCGCCATGAGGCCACCCATGCTCCCCACATGAGTGCTTGAAACGAACATGTTGTTGTGTTTTTCCGGCATCATGTCGGCGATTATATCCAGTATCAGGTCGTGGCTGCCTATTATCACCACGGTATTTTCTATCTCGCTTTTGCTCCTGTACAGCTCGATATTGACCTTTTCTCCGGCTTCAACGCCTTCGCTGTTCTGCTCTATGACGCAGAAACCGTCCGCGCGCACAAGAGACATTGCAGCCCCCGCACCTCTTGCCAGCGGCGCCGCGACGAACTTGTCCCCTACCTTTCCGACCTTGACGCGCACATATTCCCTGTGTTTAAGGCTTGAAACGAGACGCTTCGATATGTGAGCTTCCACCGTCTCAACGGAGCTTTCCGGCCTTCTGCCCATCATCGCAAGCAGCGGAGTGACGAAATTCTCAAACCCGATGTATGCCGACACTGGATATCCCGGAAGGCCTATGACGGGTTTTCCTCTGACGATCGCCAGTATCACCGGCTTGCCCGGCTTTACAGCCACACCGTGTACTATCACCTCTCCCAGCTCACGCAGCACATGAACGGTATAGTCCTCTGTCCCCGCGCTGGATCCGGCGTTTATTATCACCATATCGTACTTATCGACGGCGTCCGACACCTTCTTCAGTATCTCGTCGTAATCATCTATGATAGGCGGGAACCTGTGTCCTATGCCTCCGGCAACGGTTATCATGTTCTCGAACATCCTGGAGTTGGATTCGATGATGCTTCCCTCTTTTATTTCCGTACCCGGCTCGATTATCTCCGTACCGGTAGGGAATACAGCCACCTCGGGCCTCTTTATCACTTCGATATCCAGTATGCCTGCGGAAAGCAGTACGCCTATGTCTATGGCGCGTATCTTATGGTTTCTCGGCAATATCATCTCTCCGGCCACTATATCTTCTCCTATCGGCCTTATATGCTGCCATGGCGCGGCCGAAGCGGTTATCCTCACGCCTTCATCGGTCTCCACGATATCTTCCGCCATTATCACGGCATCGAACGGATTATGTATGGGATCTCCCGTATCGACCACCACATACTGATCCTCCTTCAGCAGTACAGGCGCGGTTTCCGATGCGCCCTTCGTATCCTCCGCTCTGACGGCTATGCCGTCCATCGCCGAAGCGTTGAAGAGAGGCGAGCTGTATCTGGCGTAAACAGCGCTCTTCGTAATGCGGTCGAGGCTGTCTATCACCGGTATTGTCTCGCTTGCGGGCTTTATGATCTCACTGACCCGCGTAAAATACTTTTCACGGGCCTCTTCCACAGGTATGGTCTTCAAATAAAGATTCCTCTTGCTCATTCATCTCACCTCTCTAAAACAACACTACCGACACCGTTTCCCCCTGTTTCAGTCCTTCCGAATTCGTGTCTATTACGGCATATCCGTCAGCGCGCGTCAACGTAGTCATCAGACCCGACTTACCGAGTATCGGCTCGGCTTCGTATGTCCCGTCGCTTCCCAAACGGAGCTCCAGCAGCAGGCACGTGGCCTTTCCCCCCGCTGCCGCAACGTTCTCCGTAACGCGGGCCGTTATCGCACGCGGTTCTCTCTGATCTGTAAGCTGCCTGTACAGCCATCCTATCAGCAGTTCGAATATCATGACTGCCGCCGCAGGATGGCCCGGAAGACCCGCCAGCACGGTACCGCTCGCTCCGTCATACGCCAGTATGGTCGGCTTACCCGGCTTTATGGCTATGCCGTGAGTGAACACCCCCGCGTCGGAAAGCTCATCCATGATATCTGCCGTGTAGTCCTTTTCACCCTGCGAACTGCCTCCCGAAACGAGGACGACGTCGCTGACTGCCATGGCCTCTTTGATGGCCTCCTTTATCAGCCCTCTGTCATCCTTCAGCACCGATGTTCCTATCACTTCAAATCCGTATTTTGCAGCCGATGCCGACAGCGAATGGGTGTTTATGTCTCTCGTTTTGCCGGCCGCCAGCTCTTCATTCACACCTATCAGTTCGTCTCCCGTGGATATCACGGATATCCTCCATGGTCTGAACACTTTCACATGTGACACTCCGGCAGAGGCCATGACTCCCACTTCCTGAGGTCTCACGCGCGTTCCCCTTTTTATGAAAACGCTCCCCCTGCCTATGTCCTCGCCTTCCCTTATGACGTTCCTGCCGTCGGAAACGGCGTCATATACCGCGATGCTCTTTTCATCGAACTTCTCGGTATGCTCTATCATCACCACCGCGTCGGCGCCCTCCGGCAGCATACCGCCCGTCGGTACGTAGGACGTCTGACCGTCGCGGATCGTCTTCTCCGGGGCCTCCCCCATCCGTATCTCATCCACCACGTCCAGAAAAACGGGTACGCTTTCCGAAACTCCCTGAGTGTTCGCCGCCTTCACGGCATATCCGTCGACCGTGGATTTCGTGAACCCCGGTACGTTTTCCACAGCTTCTATGTCTTCCGCAACGATGCGCCCGAGACTTTCCGCAAAGCCTACGTTCTCCGTTCCCGGGTCTTTGCCTGCGACCGCTTTCAACAGTTTGTTACGTGCTTCTTCAAGTGTATCGACCTTTAATAATCGCATATCCGCAATCCTCTTGTCCTCAGTTTATCCTTATGACTATCTCTTTTCCCTCTTCGTAGCCGTCGAGAGCCTTGACCGCTCCCACCACGACGTTCTTCAGAGTTTTCTTGACAAACGGCACCATTCCTATCTCCCTGCCGTCTATTATGAGCTGTACCTCTACTTCCTGCTCATCTTCTCTCGTCTTCTTTTCAACCAGATCTGCCAATTTCCCCACTTCCTTTCTCGCATCTATCACAGGCAATCCGCGATACTCATCCATATCGTTTGCTATCACTCCCGACACGGCAACGGCTTCAGCGCACATACGCCTGTCCACATCATCGGCAGTCCTGCCCGTTATGATCGTCGGACATTTTATACCGCAGTCTCCTTCTATGACTATGAAGTCCTCTTTGTAATATTTCAAAAGAGCCCGGGCGTCCATCCGCTCGTCAAACATGATAGCCGTATCCCGCGGCCCAAGAGCAGTGACCCTGCGCGCTCCGCTCTCCCTGTGTCTGAAAGTATCGGTCCCCGGCACGTCGGAACAATACGCCTCATAGTGTATATCCTTGACGGATCCCACCGTGTATCCTCTGCGCCGCAGTTCCCTTATCAGCGCAGTGACGGTAGTGGTTTTTCCCGTCTTGGAAAAGCCCTTTACCATTACTATCCTCATATTCACTCTCCAAAAGCTACTATCTCGTACTGGTGGTCAAGCAGATCTATCATCAGCAAGCTGTTCCTCAGTACGCTGTCTCTTCCCGTAAGCACCTTCACCGTCTCCGCCACCTGTATGGCTGATATCACGGCCGGCGTAAAATACGGATTACCTGCTTTTTCTTCATCACCGCGGGCTTTTTCCATAAACTCGCTGCCGTACAGTATATCCATCATCCTGTCTCCTGGCATCACCACGGCCACCTGACCGTTCCACCCTCCGATAGCCCCGTGTATCAGAGGTATGCCCAGCTTTTCACAGGCCGCTTCAACGATCAGTCTCGCTCCCGCATCATCCAGCGCATCCACCACGGCATCGACTCCCTTCAGGATATCCGCAGCGTTGCTGTCATCTATGAAACATCCGACAGCCTCTGCATCCACCTGAGAATTTATCTCTCCGATCCGGCGCACGGCTTCCTCCGCCTTGGACTTTCCGAGATTCTTCTCGCTGGACAACAACTGCCGGTTGAGGTTCGTCTCGTCGAACACATCGCCGTCCACAGCCCTTATATATCCGACCCCGACTCTCGCAAGCCCTTCGATCACGCCTCCGCCAAGGCCGCCGCATCCCGCAACACACACCTTTTTACCGCGCAGAAGTTCGTTTTCCTCACGCGATATGGCTCCCACGTTGCGCTCATAACGCCTGTCCATCTGTCAGCCTCCCGATACTTTGGAAAAAGCCTTTAGAGTATCGCCGTCATTGAGCCTGTCATCTATCATCACGCGCTTGTTGTTGACGGAGACAAACCCGAAATTCTTTATCTCCCTGTAATCTATGCCGGCTATCTTCAATGCCTCGTCGCACGTACAGCCGTCGGGTACGTCGTATACCCGTTCCTTGTCTTCACCGAAATACTTCCTGAGCGTTCCCCTCAGGGTTATCGTCACCTTCATACCTGTTCCTTTCATCCTGCGCGATCTGCCTATGGGATCATTATACCATCAATCCGCATCCAAAGCACCTGTCAGCGGAACTTTTCCCTCTATATCAAGACCGGCAAACGGACTATCCCGTTTGCCGGTCAGGTGTAATATCCAGCTATATATCATCTATCGCCTTACAGCAGCGACTGTATCAGCTCGTCAGGCATCATGCCGTTCTTGTCCCAGCCCATGACTTCATAGTACTGATCCAGCATGTCGTCGAAGGCCTCCTGCGGGATCTTCTGTCCTGCGGCAGGACCCTGTCCGCCGAGAGCGTCCTTGACGAGTCTCTTAGGGATGGTGTCGTGAGCTCTGTTGAAGCCCTCTCTCTGATTGAAGGCTCTTCCTATGTTTATTACGCGTCTTCCGACTTCTCCCATCTCTTCGGCAGTCCATTCTTCTCCCGTTATCATAGTCAGCATTTCCGCCATGATCTCATACGATATCGTTCCCCAGAAGTCGCAGATGCACAGCGAGAACTTAACGGCATTGAACTCGGCCAGATTGTATACCATCTGTCCCTTACCTTCCGATGTGTACGGAGGTATGGATGCCGCAAATACCTCTTCGTTAGGAGCATACGCTCTCATGTGGCATGCGCCTCTGTCGGAAACTGCGTAAGCCAGCGACATTCCCCATGAACCACGCGGTTCGTACTGCGGGAATTCCAGTCCCTTGACCTGCATCGCAAAATCGGTTCCGCCGTACTTTTCCGAACAGTACTTGACGCCGTTGGCAAGATCGGCTCCTACGCCTTCCTGTCTGGCTATCATCTCGACCATCTTTATCATCTTATCGGCTTCACCGAATTTTATGCCGAAATCGTAAATGCCCTTCTCGGTCATCTCCATAGCCCATACGATGGTATCTCCCGTACTGATGGTATCCAGACCCATGTTATCGCATACCTCGTTGAACTTAACGATATGCTCAGGATCGGTGATGCAGGCGTTCGGTCCTGCAACAGCTATTGTCTCATACTCGGGACCTTCGCAGATGGCGTCGCCTATCTTGAGGAAGTTACCGCATCCCAGTCCGCAGCTTCCGCATCCTCTCTTGCCCTCTCTGTACTGCATGAGTACCGAGCCGTTGTACTTCTCCCACTCAGGGTCGTTACCCTCGGAGAAGTTCTTGTACGGAACGATACCGCCGTCTCCGCAGGCTTCGAGGAATGCTGTCGTACCTTCGTCGAATACGAACGTGTTGTCATCCTGCAGCACGTCGTCGTGAAGTATTTCAAGTATCCTGTCTGTCGTCTTTTCTATGTTGGCAACCTTGACGCCTTTTGTTCCCTTGATGAGTATCGCCTTCATCTTTTTGGAGCCCATTACGGCGCCTATTCCGCCTCGTCCTGCCTGCCTGTAGTAGTCGGAGTTTATGCATGCCATATTGCTCAGCTTTTCTCCTGCAGGTCCTATGGACATTATGCTGTACTCGATGCCGTATTTATCGGCAAGGATGCCCTCGGCGTCGTGGGAACCGAGACCCCACAGATCGCCTGCATCGAAGAATTCCACATTGCCGTCTTCTATGACCACGTAGCACGGCGATTCCGCTATACCCTCGAATATGATCATATCGTATCCGGCAAATTTTATCCTTATGCCGGCGTGTCCGCCGATCGAGCAGTCGTTCATGGTTCCCGTCGCAGGCGATTTTGCCGCTACCGACAGCTTGCCCGAGCAAGGTACCGGCGTACCGGTAAGAGGGCCGGTGGTAAGGAACAGCTTGTTGTCCTCTCCCAGCGGATCTATACCGGGCTTCAGCTCTTCATACATGTATCTTATGGCAAGTCCCTTGGAACCGATATATTTTCTGGCAAAATCCATACGCAGCGGTTCCGTTGAGAATGTCCTGTCTTTGAGGTTTATCCTCAATACATTGTTCTGATATCCAAGCATTGTCATGTTCCACTACCTCCTTTGCCTATTCAAACGTCAACGCGTGCTGCGGACAGGTCTTCACACACTTCGGATCGCCGTTGCACGTATCGCAGATATACGCCTTTTCTTCTCTTATCCTTACGACCTTCTTAGGACATTTTTCAGCGCATATGCCGCATCCGATGCACTTGTCGAAATCAACGGTTATGTGATCGTCCATCGTTATGGCTTCTGTCGGGCAGTTCTTGGCGCAGATACCGCAAAGGATGCAGAAATGGTCAGCATACTTCAGATTACCCCTGTCATAATATGTCTCTATAGCTATCCTCGCCTTGGAAGGTACGTACTCACCCTCCTTGTAAGCGGAACAGACCTGAGCACACAACTGACATCCGATGCAGTTTACCTTGTTGAACTTGAGTCTCTTCATTTTCTCTTGCTCCTTCCTTACTGAGAACGGAAAACATTTTCTTTCATGTTCAATACGATCGCACTTCATTCACGTCATTTATCCAGACAACAAAAAATGTGCAACGAACCCCTCGAGAAAATACTTTTCCTGATGAAAGGTCTCCTTTGCACACTGGCAGGCAACGGGATCGCTCCCGTAACCCTAACGTTCTCAACGGCACATTGTGTCGATTGAGAATCGGAGTATTTATTCATTTATTACGTAATTATACCGTAATTGTAGAAATATTGTCAACCTCATTAGTTTGCTTTATGAGTGCGACTTATTTGCACGTTCTCATCATATGAGCAGCTCGCCCTCAATGAACTTCCGCGTCACGTCGTTGACTGGCTTTTTCAGTATATCATCACTGCTCCCGCTGTCTATGATGTCGCCCCTGTACATCATCAGTACTCTGTCACAAAGCCTCTTTGCCTGAGCCAGATTGTGGGTAACCGTAACGATGGTGATATCCTCTCTGTCGCTTATGGAAAGGAGCATGCGCTCTATCTCCGCCGTGGTATACGGGTCTATATTGGCGGTAGGCTCATCCAGCAGCAGAAGTCTCGGCCTGAAAGACAGCGCCCTTGCAAGGGCGACCTTCTGTTTCTCACCGCCCGACAGCTTCCACGGCCGCTGTTTTCTCAGTTTTATGAGATCCAGCTCCTCCATGAGCGGTGTTATCCTCTCCTCTATCTGCTCTGCCGAAACGCCCCGTATCTTCAACGGATAGGCGATATTCTTCTCCACCGTGGATGATATGAGATACGGATCCTGAAAGACGAGGCTGACATCCCTCTGGGGGAAAACATCGCTCCCGTCGTAATACACGTTTCCCGCGCTTGCAGGCATTATGCCCGCTATTATATTGAGCAGCGTGCTCTTTCCCGCACCGTTCGGTCCTATGACGGCAGTCCTGCTCCCATGCTCTATCCTGCCCTTTTCTATGTTCAATACGGTCTTTTCTCCGAATGTTTTTCTCAGAGATCTGATGGATATCTCCATGGGATCACCTGCTCTCCCGTTCCTGAAAATGATACAGTATGGCGTTGACGGTAAAGGCTATCACCAGCAGTATTATTCCTACGGCTATGGCCCTCTCGTAATTGCCCATGCCCTTGAGCTCTGAAATATACGTAGTCATCACCCGGGTCTTGCCCTTGATGTTGCCGCCGACAATCATAACGGCTCCGACTTCGGATATAGCTCTTCCGAATCCGCTTATGACGGCTGTCGTTATCCCTACGCGCATTTCATAGATCAGGAGCTTCATCCTGCCCGTTCTGCCGACTCCCAGAGTTATACCGAGAGAATTCACTACCGGCGCCTTTTCCTTTACGATGTTATATGTCAGTCCCACTATTATCGGCGTCACAAGACATATCTGCGCTATTATCATGGCCGGCACCGTGTAATTCAGCTGCAGACTGCCCAGCGGTCCTCTCCTCATCAGTATGAGGAACACCGTAAGACCTGCGATAACGGGAGGCAGGCTCATAAATGTATATATGAGCCTGACTATTATCCCCTTACCTTTAAAATCATATGTACCTATCAGTATCCCCAGCGGTATGCCAACGACCGTCGATATTATCACCGACGTAAACGATACGTAAAGAGACAGCCCCACGATCTCGAAGATCTCCGGGTCAGCCGCAAATATCAGTCTTATCGCTTCTATTATACCCTGTCCGATAGTGTCCATACCTTAAAACCGATCCCTTATTTAGCGTTAGGAACGAACAGCGCTTCGCCGTACTCTTCAACACCGTACTCGCCTATGAGCTCCTGAGTAGCATCGGAAACGATCCACTCCTGGAATGCCTTTGCGCCATCGTGGTTGATGTTTTCGTTCTTTTCAGGGTTTACACAGATAACACCATACTGGTTGTAGAGAGTTCCGTCAGGGTCCTTCTCGCACAGGATAGTGAGGCCTGTGTCTCCGCCGACGTTGAGCCATGTAGCTCTGTCAGCCAGAGTGTATCCGCCCATTTCATCTGCCATCGTGATGACATCGCCCATTCCGGCAGCAGCTTCAACGTACCAGTCTCCCGATGGGGTCAGATCCGCAGCTTCCCAGATGGACAG
>CASEFF010000169.1 GCA_949287115.1 uncultured Bacillota bacterium
CCTCCCGGACAATGTCCCGTGGACATGGCGGCGTCATTCCTCAAACTATGTCACGCGCAGACATGCGGAAAATGCGTGCCATGTCGAGTCGGTATCGGTCAGCTGCTAAATCTTATCGATGATCTGTTGGATCTCAGCGAGGAAACTTCTCTTGCCACCCTCGATCTGATAGAAAGCACCGCACTGGCCATCAAAAACTCGGCCGACTGTGCGATCGGTACGGAAGCTGCGAATATGATCCTCAAGGGTCTTAACGGATTCCGCGACGATTATGAGGAGCACGCCATCAGGAACAGATGCACCGAAGAAATCCAGAAAGGCAAACAGCCTGTACCTTGCGTGGCACTCTGCCCTGCAAATGTCGATATACCGGGTTACAGCGCACTCGTTTTAGAAGGTCGCTACAATGACGCTGTGAACCTCATCCGAAAAGATAACCCTTTCCCTACAGTTTGCGCTCTAATCTGCGAACATCCATGCGAAGCAAGATGCAGGCGAAATCTTATCGACGCTCCTGTTAACATCCGCGGTCTCAAGCGATACGCAGTAGACCACTGCACTCAAATAGACATACCCGAAAAAATGGACGACACGGGCAAACGCGTAGCCATCATCGGCGGCGGCCCGAGCGGTCTTTCCGCCGCCTATTTTCTGTCCATCATGGGGCATGACGTTACCATCTTCGAAAAAAGAAGCCAGCTTGGCGGAATGCTGAGGTACGGCATCCCGAACTATCGACTCCCTAGGACGAGGCTCCAGGAGGAGATAGACCTGATACTTTCCACCGGAGTAAAAGTGAACATGAATTACGATGTTGCCGATGAAGAGAATATTCAGGCTATACGCAACGAATACGACGCCATCTATATAAGCATCGGCGCCCATACGTATAAGGAAATGGGCATAGAAGGCGAATTTTCAAAGGGCGTTATCCCCGCAGTGGAGATGCTCCGCGGCATAGGCGACGACTCGATGCCTGACTTCAACAACAAATCCGTAGCCGTTATCGGCGGCGGCAACGTGGCCATGGACGTTGCAAGGACAGCAAAACGTCTCGGCGCTTCCGAAGTGACCATAGTCTACAGAAGAAGGCGAAACGACATGACAGCTCTCAACGAGGAGATAGAAGGCGCCATAGCCGAAGGCTGCGACCTCCTGCAGCTGAGGGCTCCCGCCAGGATAGAAGCGACGAGAGAAGGAAACGTCAAGGCTCTGTGGGTAAAATCACAGATTGCAGGTGAAGCCGACACTTCGGGACGTCCTCGCCCTGTGGACGCCAACGCGAAGGAAGAATGTATACCTTGCCAGATAATCATATCCGCCATCGGCCAGGATATAGAGTCTACCATATTCGAAAAATGGGGAGTTCCTCTCGAAAAGGGGCACACGCTGTCAGTCAACAGCTCCGGGCAGGTCACCAACATGGACGGCGTATTTGCCGGAGGAGACTGCGTCACCGGACCTTCCACCGTTATCAACGCCATCGCGGCAGGAAAAGTCGCCGCAGCCAACATAGAC
This sequence comes from uncultured Bacillota bacterium, assembly GCA_949287115.1. Classification (GTDB taxonomy): domain Bacteria; phylum Bacillota; class Clostridia; order Peptostreptococcales; family Anaerovoracaceae; genus Lentihominibacter. The sequence goes on from CASEFF010000169.1 coordinate 1,519, forward strand.
AATTACCTCGGATATCACCACGAGATAAAGGTGGATATATCTATCCCGGAACCTCGGATAGCCGACAAGAAACCTTGCGGCAGGACGGAACTGCGCCTGCGCTATGCAAGAGAGAGAGGGCGCGATTTCCTCGCCATCGAGCAGGGCATGAACGACGAAGAAGCCACGCAGGAAGCATCAAGATGCCTGCGATGTGATTACTACGGTTTTGGATCTTTTAGAGGAGGGAGGGCAGAAAAATGGTAAAACTTACGATAAACGATCAAACGGTAAGCGTGCCTGAAGGCACTACTATCATGGATGCCGCCCGGAAGATCGGCATAGATATACCACATTTATGCTACTGGAAAGGCATAAACGACATCGGCGCGTGCCGCGTATGTCTCGTTGAGCTGGAAGGAATGGACAAGCTGATCACAGCCTGCAACACACCGGCCGAAGAAGGCATGGTGCTGTACACCAACAGCCCGAGAGTGAGAGCTGCAAGAAAGACGAACGTTCAGCTGATACTGTCAGACCACGACGAAAAATGTGCAACATGCGTCCGCAGCGGCAACTGCACGCTGCAGTCCCTCGCCAACGACCTGGGTGTCCTCGAGCTGCCTTATGAGATGATAGCCGAGCGAAATCGCTGGGACAAGACATTCCCTCTCATCCGCGAGGCTTCCAAGTGCGTAAAATGCATGAGATGCATACAGATATGCGATAAAGTGCAGGGGCTTAACGTATGGAACGTTACAGGCAGCGGATACCGTACCACCGTCGACGTTAGCGGCAACGTATCCATAAGAGAGCAGGACTGCTCATTATGCGGACAATGTATAACCCACTGCCCTGTAGGCGCTCTCCGCGAACGAAACGATGTCGACAAGGTCTTCGACGCCATAGCCGATCCGGATATCGTTACCATGATCCAGGTCGCTCCCGCGGTGAGGACGGCATGGGGCGAGAGTATCGGCCTCAGCCATGAGGAAAGCACCACGGGAAAGATGGTCAGCGCTCTGCGTCAGGTGGGATTCGACTATATCTTCGACACCGTTTATTCCGCAGACCTCACCATCATGGAGGAAGGAAGCGAATTCGTCGAACGTTTTGGCAACAGGGATGCCCACAAGTGGCCTATGTTCACGTCATGCTGCCCTGCATGGCTGCGTTTCGTCAGAGCCAGACATCCGGAGCTTATCCCCAACCTCTCTACGGCAAAATCGCCGCAGCAGATGTTCGGAGCCATGTCAAAGACGTATATCGCCCATAAACTTGGAATCGATCCCGACAAGGTATTCTCCGTCTCCATCATGCCATGCGTCTCCAAAAAGTTCGAATGCGATGTGGAGCAGGTCAACGATGCAGGCCACGGCAAGGACGTCGACGTCGTGCTGACGACCAGAGAACTGTCGAGAATGATACGCTCTGACAGGATAAAGGCGGAGGCCCTTGAAGAAGCCGAGTTCGACGATATATTCGGCGAAGGAAGCGGCGCCGGAGTCATATTCGGAACGAGCGGCGGCGTTATGGAGGCCGCTCTGCGAAGCGCCTATTTCCTCATCACCGGGAAAAATCCCGAACCGGATACGTTCAAGAGCGTACGAAGCGACAAGAGGTGGAGAGCCTACACCTTTGAGATCGAAGGAGCTACCATCAATATCGCCATCGTAAGCGGACTGAAAAACACCGAAGAGCTCATCAACGCCGTAGAAAAGGGCGAGGCAAACTACGATTTCGTCGAAGTGATGGCATGTCCGGGCGGATGCTCCGGCGGAGGCGGCCAGCCTATACACGAAAGAGAAGAACTGGGTGACAGGCGAGGCAAGATCCTCTACGGTATCGACCGCGCTTCCGACATCCGCTTCTCCCACGAAAACCCTGCTGTCCTTCTCTCCTATGCGGAATTCCTCAAGGAACCTCTCTCGGAGAGATCGCACCAGCTGCTGCACACGGAACTTTCCCAGTGGGATATCAAATAGACCGCACATTGCAACAGTGACAAAGGGCGGCCGGAATACTCCGGCCGCCCCTGTTTTTTACGAATCACTGTTTACAGCAAATCTCCCGCTC